>NZ_JADYWR010000007.1:0-203301 GCF_015864705.1 Pseudoalteromonas sp. NGC95 | reverse complement strand
AATATCGAGAGCATTAGAAAGTTGCATAAAAAAATCCGAATTCTACAAAAGAATTCGGATTCTTACATACCTAGAAGATCGTTCAAGTGCTATTAACTAATTCTTAAATGATCGGCATTACAGCCAGAGCTGTGCTTTATAATTTCACTATTAATATAACCTATATTAATCAAGTAATACTTTAGCTGCTTCTAATACTACTGCTACAGATTTACGCTCAATTTCACCGTGGTCTACATTTGGTATTTCTTGGCGAGTGCGATTAACAAGTACGCCGGCAACACATGCTGCTTGTAAACCAAGGGCTGCACACATAGTAAATAATGTTGCTGATTCCATTTCGTAGTTCATCACGCCCAGTTTTTGCCACTCTTCGCAGCTACCTTGTAGTGATTTAGGAACGTAACCAGAATGCGTATCGTAACGCTCTTGTCCTGGATAAAATGTATCGCTTGATGCAGTAATACCAATATGAAAATCGATATTTAAGTTTTTACATGCTTGTACCATAGCTTGTGTTGCATAAAAGTCAGACACAGCAGGGTAGCTAAGAGGAGCAAAATGCTGGCTTGCACCGTCTAAACGTACAGACGCTTGGCTAATTAAAATTTCGCCTTCGTTGATATGTGGCTGAATCGCACCTGTTGTACCAATACGTAAAAATTTACGCACGCCAAGTTGTGCTAATTCTTCTACTGCAATCGACGTAGATGGACCACCAATACCCGTAGAACAAACAACCACCGAATGGCCGTTTAGTTGACCTAAGTAAACATGAAACTCACGAGTTTGAGCAAGGCAGGTTGGGTTGTCTAGGAATTGTGAAATGCGTGCAGCACGATCTGGATCGCCCGGTACAATCGCAAGTTTTGCACCTTTAAGATCGTCAATACATAGTCCTAAGTGAAATACCTTTTCCATAGCTAAGCCTTTTTATAATAAATTGTGTCAATCTAGCATCATTGCTAGAAACGTTTATCAAGTACAGGACGATTGTCCGTTTTATCTTAACTCCTCCAATTAAGTCTTAATAATTTTAAGGATTAATTTGATTTATTCATCAACTATGAATATTCAATCAAGTGCTTATACAAGTAGCCTTGTTGTGCTGTTGACATGTTCAAGCAGACATAATAAGTATCAACCAAGCGCGTAACTACAATTAAATAGTTTATGGTAAATATTTATTAATATTAAATTAATTCAATAGTTTAAGTTTTTATTAAACACGTAAAAGATAACGTGTTTATTTATATTAGGCACAGACTTATTTAGCAAAGTGGAATTTATTTGAAGTTTAGGCACTTTTGGTGATTTTGCATAACTAATCAAAAGTAATTAGCTACGTACAGAATAAAAATCGAAGGAGTTTATTATGAGCACACAATTTGAAGCATTTAAAAACAAAGTTGAGCACTGTTTGTGCGCACCAGGTGATGGCGTATACACAGTAAATACTGCAAAGGAGCGCAAAGCCGCACTGCGTAATAAACTTTATGGACAAACTGAAAACGTTGATAATTTGTGGCGCGAGTCTTTAAATGAATTACCAAATTCTCCACATAAAGCCGTTATGTTAGGTATTAGCTCAGACTGTGGCGGTGGTATTTTACGCGGTGCAAACTGGGGGCCACTGTTTGTGCGCTCAGCTTTAATTGATCAGCAACCGCAGTGTCACTCGTTTGATTTAGGCGATGTACGTGTAATCCCACATTTACTTCATGATAAATACCTAAATGATGCAACCATTTCTAATTGCCAAAAAGCCCTATACGGTAATGAAGATAACGACTACTACGTAAGCCCATTATCAATCACTGAGGATGTATGCGACAGCTTTTACGCAACATTTAAAGATAAAGGGATATTTGGTATTGGTGGCGATCACTCAATTAGTTACCCACTTACCAAAGCCTACTTAAAAGCAAAACGTGAGCAAGGTAAGCGTACCGCTATTATTCACTTTGACGCGCATACCGATTTACTTGTTGAGCGCCTAGGCATAGATTTATGTTTTGGCTCGTGGTGTACGCATATTTTAGAGTTTTTACCGGCGCCACATCATTTAATACAATTTGGTATACGCTCAAGTGGTAAGCCTAAAGCGCACTGGGAAAGTACCTTTGGCGTTAAGCAACATTGGGCACATGAAATCATTGAGCGCGGCGCAGCGGCGGTTGCTGCCGACGCTATTGCACAATTAAAAGCTGATAACGTTGATGAAGTATACGTAAGCTTTGATATTGATGCGCTTGATGCAGAGTTTGCATCTGCCACAGGTACGCCAGAACATAATGGTTTAACACCACAGCATGCGCTTGATATTTTATCAGCCATTGCGGATGAGTTTCCGATTACGGGTGCGGATATGATGGAAATAGCGCCATTTACCGACAGCTCTTTAGTGGGCCAATCAAGCTCTGAAACGACACTTAGAGAAGGCGCTAAAATTTCAGCCTTTTTAATTAGTGCGATGAACAAGTAAGCTGTAGGAGCTATAAATACTAGCACTATCAGCGTATAAGTGTGCATTACATGACTAAAAACTAGCAGTTCATAAAGCCTCAGCTATATTTATTAAATACTTATAATGAGTTAGTTGAGGCCTTGCTGAATGAAATTATTGATCTTTTTATTGTTCATTAGCTGTATTAAAGTTGATGCAACTGAAATCACAATAGTAACGGAAGTATTTCCAGACTTTCAGTATCTCAATGAAGATAATAAACTCGTTGGCCGCTCTGTCGATAAAGTTCATAAAGCGCTAGAAGGTACTGGTATAAAATACACTATGTTGGCGCATAGTTGGGCCATATCTTACAATGCAGCGCTACGCGATAAAAATACCTGTATATTTTCAATTGTTCGATTACCTAATAGAGAAAGTAAGTTTAACTGGGTAGGTGAACTGGAAAGCTTTGATTCAGCCATTTATGGTCTAAAATCTAGAGGTATAAAGTTAAATACTCTCAATGATGCTAAAAAATATAAAATAGCAGTACTGCGTGATAACTTTAGTCATCACTATTTGCTTGAGAGAGGCTTTAGTGAGAACAAGCATTTATTACTCATCGATAGCCTAGATAAAATAGATAAACTCATAAGCACTCGTCACCATATACTTGATTTTGTTATCCTCAACAAAAAGCAATTTAACTACCGAGTTAAAACAGAGCCTAGGCTTGAGCTACTCGAGCCATTACTAAATCTAAATACAGCTCAATCTCCATTATTTTTTGCTTGTAATATAAATATGGATCCGGCCTTAGTTGTTCAATTAAAAGTCGCCTTTAAAGGCAATTAAACAGTTTAAAAAAAGTGTTTAATCAATGTAACCTCATGAAATTAAATTACTTTGATATATTTTATAAATATAAATTGCCGCATTTTAAAAACCGATTATAATCCAGCTGCTTTTTGTTTAAAAAAGCACTAACTTTTTGGAGCGTTAAATGGGTGATTTAATCGGGATTAGCTTATTGATCTTGATCAGTGCGTTGTTTGCTATGTCAGAAATAGCAATTGCAGCGTCGCGTAAAATAAAACTGCGAGTAATGGCAGATGAAGGGAATATAAAGGCAGCAGCGGTACTAAAGCTACAAGAAAATCCAGGGGCTTTTTTTGCCATGATCCAAATAGCACTCAACGCGATTGCGATATTGGGTGGTATTGTGGGCGAGCAGGCCTTATCGCCTTATGTTGAAAGTGTGTTGGTATTGTTTTATCAAGGTGCGCATTTAGAAAAAATTAGCTTTTTATTCTCGTTTTTTACTATTACATCCTTGTTTATATTATTCGCCGATTTAATGCCAAAGCGTTTAGCGATGATCATGCCAGAAGCGGTCGCTGTTAGAGTGGTTACAATAATGCGCTGGGTTACCTTTGCATTAACCCCGCTGGTGATGTTTTTTAATGGTGTCACTAACTTTGTGTTGCGCTTATTTAAAGTACCCGCTGAGCGAGAAGACAATGTGACAACAGAGGACATTGTTGCCATGATGGAAGCAGGTGCTGCATACGGTAGTTTGCAAAAGCAAGAATATGAACTCATTGGCAATGTGTTTGACCTCGAAGCGCGATTTTTATCAAGCGTAATGACGCCACGCGACCAAATTGTATATTTTGATTTAAACGAATCTAGCCATGATATTGCGACTAAAATTATTGACCATCCTCATAACCACTTTTTAGTGGTGTCAGGAAATTTAGATAAGTTGCATGGCTCTGTTGAATCTAAAGATATTTTACGACAAGTACTAAAGGGCGAAGCCGCCAATATAAACGATGATCTCATTGATAAAGATGTTTTTTACTTACCCGAAACATTAAGCTTATCTGAAGCTTTAAATGCGTTTAAAAGTGCAGCAAAACCATTTGCTGTTGTCGTAAACGAATATGCGCTTTCGGTGGGTATTGTAACGGTAAAAGATTTAATGAAAGGGTTTATGGGTGATTTAATCACTCATCAAGGCGACGAATTAATCATAGAACGCGATAAAAATTCATGGCTTGTAGATGGCTTAACCCCAATTACCGATTTAGCAAAAGTACTTGATATCGAAGAATTTCCTGATCAGATGCACTATGAAACGGTCGCAGGTTTTTTAATTTACAATATGAAGCGAATACCTAAACGCGCGGAGCATTTAACTTTTTCAGGTTTTAAGTTTGAAGTTGTTGATGTAGAAGGAATTAGGGTAGAGCAGTTGTTAGTTTCAAGGGTTATTAACCCGCAGAGTGCTAATATCCTTTAAAATAAGGTGTGTGCTTTAGTTTTTATACAAATAGCCAAGCTGTATTTGCTTGGCTTTTTTGTGTCTGTTAAAAACTTCGTTTCTAAAATGGGATATTATTTCAATATGTTAAGTTGTTTTATTTTCATACAGTCTTGATTCTATTTTCTTCTAATTAACATTAAATGCAACCTAAGACGTATATTGTACTGAGGAGTGTAAGTTTGTGTAAATTTCTTCTAATTAAGATTCATTATCAGCGCGTTTTAATTTAGAATGATCGTTCACTCTAAACTAAAAGGTATTTAACATGCAGCGTTCCCGCATCGCTTTATTTGTATTGTCAGCCCTCGTCGGTTCTGTTGCTTTAACTGGTTGCGATCAGGCTGCTGAGCAGTCACAAGCTTCAGCTCCTAAAGCTGTACCAGTGGGTGTACTTACATTAAAAAGCCAAGCGCTTACTCTCAAAAAAGAACTTCCTGGTCGTATCAGTGCATTTCAAATTGCTGAAATTCGCCCACAAGTAAGTGGTATTGTGCAATCTCGTTTATTTGTTGAAGGTAAAGAGGTTAAACAAGGCCAGGCTCTGTATCAAATAGACCCTGCGACATTTGAAGCAGACTTAGCAGCAAGTGAAGCAAGTGTTGCACGTGCTCAGGCGAGTATTTCAAGTAGTAAAGCTAAAGCATCTCGTTTTAGCGAGCTTTTAAAAATAAAAGCGGTAAGTCAGCAAGACTTTGATGAAGCAGATGCTGCATACAAACAAGCAAAAGCAGAATTATTAACGGCTAAAGCGCAGTTAAAATCGGCGCAAATTAACCTTGATTACAGCCATGTGTCGTCACCAATTAGTGGTCAAATTAGTAAATCAAGCGTAACTGTAGGTGCACTAGTTAGTGCTAACCAAAGTACTGCACTTGCTACAGTGACTCAGTTAGATCCAATTTATATCGATTTAACACAATCAAGTAATGAGCTTACCAAACTTAAAAAAGCAATATCATCAGGTGCTCTAAGTGTTGATTCGACTAGCCAAACTGACGTTGAACTTATTATGGAAGATGGCTCTGTTTATCCTCATAAAGGCACATTGCAGTTTTCTGAAGTGACAGTTGATCCAAGTACTGGCTCAGTAATACTACGTGCTAAATTTTCAAACCCAGAAAAATTATTACTGCCAGGCATGTATGCCCGAGCTTCTATTGTGGAAGGTGTTAAGGCGGGTGCTATTTTAGCTCCGCAACGTGGTGTTAGCCGTAATTCAAAAGGCGAACCAACAGCAATGGTTGTCAGCAAAGACAACACAGTAGAAAGCCGCGTATTAAAAGTAGATAGAACTATTGGTTCTGATTGGCTTGTTACTGATGGCTTAATGGATGGCGATAAGTTAATAGTTGAAGGTTTACAAAAAATCCGCCCTGGTGCACCAGTGAATCCATCTGAAATTCAATCGTCTACTAAAGCCGATCAAGCGCAATAACGGAGAGTTTTAATGTCACGATTTTTTATCGATAGACCGATATTTGCTTGGGTACTCGCTATTGTAGTGATGCTTGCAGGTATTTTGGCGATTAGGAGTTTACCTATTTCGCAGTATCCTTCAATTGCACCACCTGCAGTGAGTATTACTGCAACGTACCCTGGTGCATCTGCACGTACACTTGAAGATACGGTAACGCAAGTTATTGAGCAAAAAATGAAAGGACTTGATGGCCTGCTTTATATGTCATCTACGTCTGAGTCGAGTGGTTCTGCTACGCTTACACTTTCATTTAGCGCTGAAACTGACCCTGATATTGCACAAGTTCAAGTGCAAAATAAACTAGCGACAGCGACTCCACTATTACCAGAAGCCGTTCAAAGGCAAGGTGTTGTAGTTGCAAAGTCAGCGCGTAACTTTTTGATGGTTTATGCTTTTGTGTCTAAAGATGGCAGCATGACCAATATTGATATTGGCGATTATGTTTCATCAAACGTGCAAGATATTGTCTCGCGTGTTGAAGGCGTAGGTGAAGTGCAGCTGTTTGGTTCTCAGTACGCGATGCGTATTTGGTTAGACCCTTCAAAGTTACAAAATTATAAGCTTACACCTGCTGATATTAGTGCATCAATTAGTGCGCAAAATGCACAAGTATCTGCCGGTCAACTTGGCGGTATGCCTGCCGTTGATGGTCAGCAACTTAATGCAACAGTAACGGCTCAAAGTCGATTACAAACGCCAGAGCAATTTGAACAAATATTGGTTAAAACCAATCCAGATGGCTCTTTTGTACGTCTAGAGGACGTTGCTAGAGTAGAGCTTGGCGGTGAAAGCTACCGCGTTGTTGCTCGTTACGATGGACAACCGGCATCAGGATTAGGTATTAAATTAGCCAGTGGTGCTAACGCACTTGATACTGCCGCTGGAGTTAAAAAAGCAATTGAAGAGCTAAAACCGTTTTTCCCTGAAGGGTTAGATGCTGTTATACCTTACGACACAACGCCGTTTGTATCGTTATCTATCGAAAAAGTTATTCACACTTTAATTGAAGCTGTTGTACTTGTTTTTGTAGTTATGTATTTGTTCCTACAAAACTTTAGGGCAACACTTATACCAACAATAGCAGTGCCAGTGGTTTTACTAGGTACGTTTGGTATTTTATACACCTTTGGTTATTCAATAAATACGCTAACGATGTTTGCGATGGTACTTGCCATAGGGTTATTGGTAGATGACGCAATCGTTGTTGTAGAAAACGTTGAGCGCTTAATGACCGAGGAAAAACTCTCGGCACTTGAAGCTACGCGTAAATCGATGGATGAAATTAAAGGCGCGCTGGTAGGTATTGCCATGGTGCTTTCTGCGGTATTTATCCCAATGGCATTCTTTAGTGGCTCTACCGGTATTATTTATCGTCAGTTTTCTATAACACTGGTATCGGCGATGGGGTTATCTGTTTTAGTTGCTCTTATTTTAACGCCTGCATTGTGTGCAACGCTTTTAAAACCAAGCCATGTACATAACAATGAGACGTTATTTGGCCGATTTTTTACAGGCTTTAACCGTGGTTTTGATAAAACAAATTCAGGTGCACAAAGCTTTGTAGGCCGTATGCTTACACACTCTAAACGCTACTTACTTATTTATGGCGTGATTGTGGGCGGTATGGTTTATGTATTCTCAAGCTTGCCAACGGCATTTTTACCTGACGAAGACCAAGGTATTTTGTTTAACCAAGTTTCATTACCGGCAGGCTCTACAACACAACAAACGCTTGAGGTTGTTAAGAAGGTAGAAAATCACTTTTTAAACGATCAATCTGAAGCTGTGAATGGTATTTTTACCGTTACTGGTTTTAGTTTTGCAGGCTCTGGCCAAAACTCAGCAATTGCCTTTGTTAACCTTAAACATTGGGATGAGCGTCAACGTGACGAGTTATCTGTTCAAGGTGTTGCAGGTAAAGCGATGGGCTACTTTTCAACGATAAAAGAAGCGTTTGTGTTTGCATTCCCGCCACCTGCAATTGTTGAACTGGGTACTGCTAATGGCTTCAATATTTTCTTACAAGACCGTGTAGGCCTTGGCCATGACGCACTTTTGGCGGCACGAAATCAGTTATTAGGTTTAGCAAGCCAAAGTCCAATTTTAGCGGGCGTACGTCCAAATGGACAAGAAGATATGCCAGAACTACAACTTGATACAGATTTGGCAAAAGCCGAAGCGCTTGGCGTGTCGCAAAACGATATTAACAGTACACTTTCGACAGCATGGGGTAGTAGTTATGTGAATGACTTTATTGACCGTGGTCGAGTTAAAAAAGTGTATATGCAAGGTGATGCACAATCGCGCATGGTGCCTGAGGATCTAAATAAATGGTATGTGCGCAATGACAATGGCGATATGGTGCCGTTTTCAGCGTTTGCTAGTGCCTACTGGACGTATGGTTCGCCACGTTTAGAGCGTTACAATGGTTTTTCAGCAATGGAAATTCAAGGTAGTGCAGCGCCGGGTTACAGTACAGGCCAAGCAATGGATGAAATGGAGCGTTTAGTTAAACAATTACCTAATGGTATTTCGTCTGAGTGGACCGGTATTTCATTCCAAGAGCGCTCAAGTAGTGGTCAAGCACCTTTACTATATGGCTTATCGCTATTGTTTGTATTTTTATGTTTAGCTGCACTTTATGAAAGTTGGTCGGTACCGTTTGCGGTAATGATGATTGTGCCACTGGGTATATTTGGTGCAATTATGGCAGCGCTAGGCGGTGGCTTATCTAACGATATTTACTTGCAGGTAGGCTTGTTGACCACCATTGGTTTGGCATCTAAAAATGCGATACTGATTGTAGAGTTTGCGATTCATAAAATGGATGATGGGCTTGGCTTAGTTGATGCGGCTATTGCAGCTGTACGCTTACGTTTACGTC
The DNA here is from genome assembly GCF_015864705.1 of Pseudoalteromonas sp. NGC95. Classification (NCBI taxonomy): domain Bacteria; kingdom Pseudomonadati; phylum Pseudomonadota; class Gammaproteobacteria; order Alteromonadales; family Pseudoalteromonadaceae; genus Pseudoalteromonas; species Pseudoalteromonas sp. NGC95. The sequence continues at coordinate 194,162 of NZ_JADYWR010000007.1, read as the reverse complement.
CAATACTTATGACTTCGATGGCCTTTATTTGTGGTGTTTTACCGCTTGCTATTGCCTCAAGTGCGGGTTCTGGTGCGCAAAATGCGTTAGGTATTTCGATTATTGGCGGCACACTCGCATCATCAATATTAGTTGTTGTATTTGTACCGTTGTTCTTTGTGTTAGTTCGCCGTGTATTCCCTGGTAAAACTAACGAGACAACAAAGGAGAGCGCAGAATGAGCATTAAAACATTCAGCCTAAGTGCAATTGCTTTATTGGTGCTAAGTGGTTGTCAATTAGCGCCAGAGCAAAAAGACCTTGCTCTACCAGTATCTGATGCTTATGCATCAGGTACTGAGCAAAGCGCTGCGCAGCAATTAAATTGGCAGCAGTTTTTTAATGATGAAAAGCTACAAACCTTAATTACGCAAAGCCTTGAGCACAATAAAGACATGCAAATTGCAGTGCTTAATGTGCAGCGTGTTCGTGGTTTGTATCAAATCGAAGATTCTGCTTTGTATCCGTCGCTTGATTTAAATGCTTCTGGTACGCGCCAGCGTTTACCGGCTGATTTGTCGGGTACTGGCGATGCAGCTATTAGCTCGCAATACAGTGCAACAGTGGGCATTACGTCTTACGAGTTAGATATTTGGGGCAAAGTACGCAATCAATCAGCGCAAGCACTCCAAAATTTATACTCTACAGAGCTTAGCCAATACAGTACGCAGGTGTCTTTAATTTCAGAGTTGGCAAATGCGTGGCTTAGTTACGCGACGGACTTACAACTGCTAGAGCTTGCAAAAGAAACGCTCACCTCTCAGCAAGAGTCATTATCGCTTACGCAAAAAAGTTTTGATTTAGGTGCAACTTCTTCAATTACCCTTGAGCAGCTTAGAAGTACAGTTGCTACAGCAAAAGTAGACATAGCAACGTACAAACGTTTGTTAAAGCGTGATAAAAGTGCCCTAGATTTATTAGTGGGTAAATCTGTTTCAGCTGATTTACTGCCTAGTAAAGACCTGACTAACTTGATCAGTATGCCAGAAGTGCCGGTCGGTTTACCGTCTGACCTGTTATCGCAACGCCCTGATATTAAAGCCGCTGAGCATTTAATGCTTGCTGCAAATGCCAATATTGGTATTGCACGTGCAGCGTTTTATCCAAGTATTAGCTTAACAGCCAATGCCGGGTCTGCTTCAAGTGATTTAAGTGGCTTGTTTGATTCAGGCTCGGGTACATGGAGTTTTGTGCCGTCAATTAGCCTACCTATTTTTAATATGGGACGTAACCAAGCAAATCTTGATGTAGCAAAAGCTGATCAAGAAATTGCAGTGGTTACTTATCAGCAAAAAATTCAAAATGCGTTTCGCGAAGTTGCCGATGCACTTGCTGATAGAGAAGGTTACCAAGAGCAATTAAGTGCCCTTGATATGCTTATAAGTAGCCGACAAATCACATTTGATTTATCAAAAATGCGTTACGAAAAAGGCGCAGATAGCTACTTGCAAGTACTTGATGCTCAGCGTACGTGGTACGGCGCGCAGCAACAGTTAATTTCGGGTCAGCAAGCGTATCTTGCAAGCCAAATTAACTTGTACAAAGCGCTTGGTGGCGGATGGAACGTAACCAGTGAAACAGCTCAGGAAGAGAAATAATATTTGCGGCTTTTAAAGCCGCATTACATATTTATATAGCGAGACTATTTATAGCTCTTGCTTTACTGAGTTTATGACTTGGTAGTGGAGTTGAACATGAAGCCTAAAGCAAAAAGGCAAACAGATCCCGCGATAGCACTGGCTAGGCGCGAACAAATACTAACAGCTGCTGCAGAGTGTTTTCGCCGAAAAGGTTACCACGGTGCAGGCATGGCTGAAATATCTAAAACGGCAGGGATGAGTGCGGGCCATATTTATAATTACTTTGAAAGTAAAGAAGCCATTATAGAAAGCATTATTGAAAAAGACATGGAAGAAATGTTTTCTATCTTCCAACAGTTTGAAGATCACCCAGGTGATGTTTTAGCAGCTCTTTTAGATGGCTTAAACATTGGTGTGCAAAGGCACATGGACACAGGGGCATGTGTAGTTGATTTAGATATGATGGCTGAAGCAGGTCGAAATGTTAAAGTAGCTTCATTGCTACGTGATATGGATACTCAAGCACGCGGGCGCATGAGACAGCTTTTAACTAGCGAGCGAAGTGCGCTCAAAGACATTGATGAGCTTGAACTTGAAAGTCGAATTAATGTTATTTTTTCGATGATGGCAGGGTTATTACTTAGAAAGTTACTCTACCCAGAGTTAACCGAAGAAACAGTACTAATAGCGCTTCGCCCGGCGATGAAAACATTACTGATGCCATTTGATAAAGCGCAGTAACGCTCAAAATAAATAACCAAAAGTAAGCTAGCCAATACTTTGGCTAGCTTTTTTATTTTAGTCTATTTAAAATCGCTCGATTGACCACTGAAGTGCAATGATTGCGATAGCAACGGAGCCCATTGGCATTAACCACTTTTTATACCAAGTGTAGTGTCGTACATAAATGAGTATTGGTAAGGCTACTAGTAAGATACTAAGTTGACCGATTTCGACGCCTAAATTAAACGCCAATATACTAAGCAGTTGATAGTCGCTCGACAAGCCAAGCTCGCCAAGTACGCTCGCAAATCCCATCCCATGTAGTAAACCAAAAGCAAAAGTAAGCCAACCTAAACGAAGTACCAACGGCCACACATTATTTAATGCTGCAAATAAAACCGATATAGCAATTCCAAGCTCTACCCAGCGGCTATTTGGTGAGACTAAGTTCATAGCTGTTGCGGTAAGCGTAATAGAGTGCGCAAGCGTAAACGCGGTTACTATCCATGCTGTGTGTTTAATAATTTGTTTTTTAGAGCTAATACCTTGCCATGCTTTATCGCTGCGTTTTAAAACACAGGTAAGTAACAGGGCGATTAAAAATAAAATATGATCAATACCAATCCAAATATGTAAAACACCCTGATACACGTATTGATTAAACGTACTTAAATAACTTGTTTGCTCAAAGCTGAACGTTTGTTGTGCCTCGTTGATATTAAATACACGAGATACACCGTTTATATTTACGATGGATTTATGATTGGCATCGGTATTAAAAAAAGCAGAATAAGAAAGAGAAATTGCTTCATTGTCATCACAACTAAACAGCAGCGGAATAACCAAATAAGGCTGATTAAAATGGTTATCTAGCTGATAGATACCTTCACTTTTTAAAGGGCATGATTGCGCGTTTTGCGTGATATTTAAATTTTCTTCAATGAAGTTATTAATTGAGCTGCGTTTTGCTTTTATTTCTGTCCACGAAATTTGCCCGTTTTTATCTAAATCCAGAGGAACTGCGTGCTCTAAGTCGGCTATATTAATTTGCCAGGTACCCGTGTATTGGTTTTTGTTGGTGTCGTTATTGTTCTCGCTATTTAAGGTTATATAACTTGTACTTAGTTGATGGGCAAAGCTGTAAGTTGAAAAAATGCACAGCATTAAAGTGAGTATAAATAGATAAGGCGTTTTCATAGTGTGTCTCGTTGCATCGCTTTTGCTTGAATAAGTAATTGCTCATCGGTGCTCATTTTAGCCTGTTGCCAATTAATATGAGCCCAGTAAAGTGCTTTTTCGCGATTTGGTTGTACATCAAGGTAATATTTAGCTAAGTCACTTGCATGAAAAGAATCTTTGCGAAGCTCTCGTAGTGTAACTCTTTGCGCCATTGTATTTTGCCATTTTTTATCGCGTTTATTTAGTTTTTTTTCTGCGATTGAAAGTCTTAGCAAAATAGCATCCTCTAAATTACTTTTATCAGGAAGCAGTACGCTTAATGTATTTAATACTTGTTGTGGTTGATTTAGAGCAATTTGAATATCGGCCCATAAAACAATTAGGCTCACAGGGGCTTGAACTAAATCTACACTTTGTAAGTGAGACAATGCTTGTTTGTAGTTATTTAAACGATAGCTCATTTCACTTAAAACATGGTTTGTAGCTAGGCTAGTTTGATTATTATTTATAATTTTTACTAATGCTTGGTAGCTGTCTAAAACGCTTTCATGTTGGCTTTGTACATCGAGTACACAGGTGCTAGCAGTAATAGTGCTTACTTGCCCAATTAAGGCTACGCAGTGTTTTTTTGCTTGTGCGAACTTACCTTGAGTCATAAATATATTGGCTAGCAATAAATGGCTATTACTATGCTGTGGCTCTTTAATCAAAACGTTGTTAGCAATATCAATAGCTTCGTTGAAAAGGTGCTCTTTTTGTAAAACGCGAGCATATAAGTAACCAATTTGAGATGAGGGTGTTTGTTTATATAGCTGGGCTAAACGGGTTTTAAGTAGCCCCTGTAAGCGCTCTGTTTGGCCGGCATATTGGCTGTTAGTGACTAATGTATTTATCTCGTCAACAGAGAGGGAAGCACTAAGCGTTGAATTACTTTTAGCAATAACTGCATCATCTTTTGGGGTAAAAGGCGCAGCGCTTAACGCAAGGGGTGTTAGGCATAAAGTAATAAATGCGACGGACTTAAAAATTGATAAATGCATTATAAATATCCTTTGAAAAAAGCCATCCATGGCCTGTCAGCTTAATTACTTGGTTAGTTACCGTTTGTTGAAATTAATCCATCAACATCGGTATCGGTGTTTGTAAACACCCGACCGTTAACAGTTAACGGCTCTGCATTTGGGGCTTGATTAAATGCATCGGTTGCAAATTGAGCAAAGTCGACTTGTAGTGTGTCAATTGTAATGTTCACTGTTGCAGTTACTTGCGAATTAACGCCATCACTTACACCAAACATAAAACTATCTGAACCTGTCACTTCTTTATTCGGTGTGTAGGTAAAGTTACCATCGCTATTAACGGTAACAGTTCCAAGAGTTGGCTCACTTGTTAACGAGTAAGTCAGTGAATCGCCATCATTGTCGGTTGCGCTAAGCATATCGGTAATGCTTACTTCAGTTTGTGTAGCTAGTATTGCATCACTTGCTGTAGGCGCTGTGTTTACAACCGGAGTAGGCTGTTTTTTATCATCATCGCTACTACATGCTCCCAATGTTAATGCACTGAGGAGAACACAAATATGGGTAGTTTTTAAATTACGCATTATTTTACTCCTTATTTAGAGCCAGCAAGCGGTGTTGCAAGGTATGGGAATGATGAATCCATCATTGTTGCATCAATAGGTGCGCCGTCTGTAAATGGCACTGTGCCTGTATTAGCATCCTCTGGTGCACAAAGTCCTAAATCAGTGTCTTCACCATTTACAGGAATAGGATGACATAAACGACCCATCACAACACGAAGTGCAATATCAACCACATCATCACCCGGGCGACGACCATTTGGGAAGCCGGCTAAATCATTACCCGCTACACCAAATGCAGATTGATCAGCTTGCGCTGTTGCTGCAATGCCTGTATTTAAACGTAGCATTTCTGAAGGTGTTACAGTTGCTTGTTGATTAACGCCTGCAAAACCTGTTAAAAATGCAGTGATTAAATCAGTACGCGGGAAGTTTGTGGGTGCCAGTGTTTCTAAGTTTGCGCCAAGGGTCGTATTAACAGCATCTTTAAACAAAATGTTTAATAACTCTGGTAGTGCTGGATGAGATACATAATCTAAAAATTGTGCATCATCTTTAGGGTGAGCAGTAGAGAATGTGTCTTTGTCTTTAATGCCAATTACAAGCTCGTTTACAAGCGGGCTACCCAAGCGTGAAACTTGTGTTAAAGCACCACCATTAACGGCGTTATTAGCAAATTTAGCATTAGGGTTTAATACGCGAGCTTGAGGTAGGCTTGCTGTTGTCCACGAACCTATTACGCCGTTACCTTCACCAACAATACAGCTCTTAGGTATTTCGATAGCAATTGATGTTACGTTTTTATCTGCAAGGTCGTCGTTATCAGCTGATTGTGTTATACCACCTGGAAAACCACCGCCGTCACCAGCACCAGGGGCGCTATCACCCTCTACAGGTACATAGTTAACTAAATCAAATGTTTTACCTAGGTTAACTACAAATGGGTCTTTACGTTGTCCTACAAAAACTTGTGCCATGCTTTCACAGTTAGGAATTGAAACCTGATACACAAATTGGTCAGCGTAAGTTTGGTAATCGCTCATTGAACCAAATGTTTTATTGCCCACATAATCAAGTGGTTTAGAAAATGTACTTGAGTTTGATGCTGTGTTGTTTAATACCGTTGTTTCGCCAGTACGCTGCGCGCCGCTAATCATGCTCATTGTGTATGATTCACTAAAATTTGCAGCGCTGTCATCACCGGCAGATACACCGCCTACATTTTTAAGCGGTACAGACACGGTGCGTTGATTACCTTCAGGTCCAACAGTTAATTGCACACCTTGGTTATCATTAGGAAGCATGCTTTTAAAGTTAAACGCAAATGTAATATCTTCAACAGCATCGCCGTCGTTATCTATATGAATGCTGTAGGTAGCATCTGGGTCCATTGCAAAGTAATTAGGACCGCCGTATGCATCTTGCAGCGGGATATAGTTAGCAATTAATGTTACAAAATCATCACGACCTTGCTCGTAACTATTAAATACATAAAAATCGGTTGAATCTAAAGTCGGGAAACGGCTTATATTTGGCGCTTCTCTGTGGCTTGATGCTTCACTTGGTGCACTTACAAACGTACTACATATTACTACTGCGAGTATTGATGGAGTTAAAGCTTTCATGACTTTGTCCTTTAGTTTTGATTGAAGTCATAGCTAATAACGGGGCAGGATTTAAATTGGATGCAAAAAAGTTAAATTATTTTTATTTATTGTTAATAAAGTTTTGAAGAAGGTTGGCTGCTTTATGTAAGCAGCCAACTTTGGTCATAATAGTAGGGTTATAAAAGTACTAGCTCTGTGGTGTAAAGCACTTCAGTAGGAGAACCATTTGGTGAGCCGTCAATAGGTTCTAAGCTCACTGCTAGCAATGCAATATCACTTGCGTTAAAACGGTTATCTTTTAATAATATTTTACTGCCTTGCTTGGGAAGTAAACCCAGTGAAATAGGTGCATCTTGCCCTTTTAAAATCATCCACAACTCATAATCTTTATTAGTTTGGGCAACCAATTGGCTACTGGCTTTAATTGAGAGCCCTTGCTCGTTAACTTCAATAAACCATAATGATTGTTTATCTTGATTTTGAACCAAAGCAATTTGTTGAGTGTGCATAACATTGGTACTAGGTTGAATAACCAAAAAGGCTAAAACAATACACGCAGCAGTTGCCACAAAAGACCATGTACGCCAAATTGAAGGCTTGGTATGTATGACTGTTTTACTTGTTTGTGGCCTGTTTTCAATACGCTGTAGTATATTTACCCATACCTCGTCACGTGGCGTTTGCGGTGTAATAGCACTCGCTAAGTTGTTTAGGTTTTGCTCCCATAGACTTGTTGCTTCACGTGCTTGATTTGAGTTAAGTAACAGACGCTGAAAACGCTTACGGGCAAGCCCTCTAAGTGTGCCAAGCACGTACTGCCCAGCAAGCGCGTCTAATAGTTCGGGTTTATTATAATTCATAATGTTAAACACCTTTGTAGCTGCATAAGCCCACGCCTGATCCAGCTTTTAACTGTACCTAATGGCGTTTCTATATGATCCACTAGCTCGCTATGACTCAGCCCCTTGTAATAAGCTAAGTGAATAGCTTGTTTTTGTTGCGGCTCAAGTTGTTCGATACAATTAACCAGTTTCGTTTCTTCATCGTAATTAACGTCGATACTTTCATTTTCATATTCGTCATCGCCTAACGACTGCTCTTTTCGTACTTTGTGATAGCGCAGTGAGTCAAGACTTCTATACCTAACTATACTTATCATCCAACTAATAACGGTGCCTTTAGAGGCGTTATATTCAGATGCGTTATGCCAAATTTTTATAAAAGCGTCTTGTAGTGCTTCTTCCGCGTAAGCTCTGTTAGTGAGCATATTTAAACTAATAGCAAAAAGTTTGCCGCTAGTTTGTTGATATAAACTTGAGAAAGCATTTTTGTCTCCTTGTGCTGTTGCGCACAAAAGAGGGAGTAAATCATCGTTATCCATAGGGGTCCTGTTTTTCTTATTATCATTGAGTAAACGGTTGAGAGTGTGATTTGGATGCAAAAAATTTAATTGATTTTTAGATTAGCTGTTTTATACGTTAGTACAAGCAATAACCGATCAGTGTTTGAAATTTAGACGTGTAAGTATAATTTATTCACATGTTTGTAAAAAATGCACAAAGAGCAGATTGCACTTAAATTTATTTTATTATTAGCATTATATATCAATAGCTTATGGTTTTAATTTGAATTTAAAATGCCATTTATATGGCGTGATATTTGCAAAAGAGTACATAAAGCCGTTTAAATTAAAATTAGAAAATCGGAATTATTTACACAAAGGAGAGACTATGTGGGCTGCAATTGGTTATTCACTTTTAGCATTACTGCTTATTTTTATTGGTTGGGAAGTAAACTCTGTTTACTTTGCTATTGTTTTTTATTGGACTGCGCTGTCACTTTTATTAGTGAGTACCGCATATATTTTTAATACAGCAAAAATATTTAGAAAACGTGAAAATGGGGTGATCCCATTTTATATACGTTGGGCGTTTGTGCCATTTTTATTTGGTGTGCAAATTTATAATGCCTGGTCACGTAAGCGCGATAAAGTGCCGCCAATTCAAAAAATAAACGAAAACCTATTTTTAGCTTGCCGATTATTTCCCTCAGACATAGACACATTAAAAGATAACGGAATTACGGCAATTTTAGACGTTACGTGTGAATTTGACGGACTCGAGTGGAGTTCAACACAAGAGAATATAAATTATTTAAACATTCCGGTGCTCGATCATAGTATTCCTACCCATTCTCAGTTAAATCAGGCTATTAATTGGATACATCATCATATTAAAGAAAACCGTCGCGTAGTTGTACATTGTGCTTTAGGCCGTGGGCGCTCTGTTTTTGTAATGGCGGCTTATTTATTGAGTCAAAACAAAAATGCAGATGTACATGAAGTACTTGCACAAATAAAAGAAACCCGCGAAACCGCAAACTTAAATAAGCATCAACTTCGCCATTTAGCTAAGCGCCATAAAAAAGGCGAGCTGCTGATTAAAAACAAAGCCGTTTTAATTGCAAATCCAGTATCTGGTACACGATTATGGCAAGAAAAAGAGCACTTAATTGTTGCGCGGTTATCGGCCTATTACGATTTAAAAGTACTTACTACTTCACATGACGTTAACGGTATTGAGCTTGCTAAACAAGCGATTACGCAAAAACCAGACATGATAATAGCGTGTGGAGGCGATGGTACAGTGGCCGAAGTTGCAAGCGTACTTGTAAATACACAATGTAAGCTAGGTATTATACCAATGGGGACTGCAAACGCACTTGCGCATGTATTGATGGGGATTAGCTCTAAATTTATTCCTGTTGAACAAGCCTGTGATTTAATAATTGATGGTCAAACAAGCACAATAGATACCGCTTATTGTAATAACGAATTAGTACTTTTATTAGCGGGCATTGGTTTTGAGCAATCAATGATTGAAAAAGCAGATAGAGAGTCGAAAAATAAGTCGGGGCAACTTGCCTATTTAAATGGTTTTTTTGAAGCCTTTGGTGAGCAAAAATCACAGCTACTTAGTGTAAAACTCGATGATAATGAGCCGAAAGAAATATGTACAAATAGCTTTATTGTGGCTAATGCTGCGCCTTTTACAACGTTATTGGCTCAAGGTGGTGGGCAGCCAGATCATAGTGACGGGCTTCTTGATGTAAATTGGCTAACACCAAATAATGAAAATTCTACGACAATATTGAGTATTGCAGAACTGATGTTTAGCAGTTTAACGCAAACACATTTAGCTATAAATTCGCATCATACAAATGCTAAAAGAGTCGAGGTGACAGGTGAAGGAGAGCTTAAGTACGTACTTGACGGTGAAGTTAAAACTGCTCACAAACTCGTTATTACTATTGAGCCGGCCTCATTAAATGTGATTTGCAAAGAGCAATAAATCGCGCTAATTACAATCAAAAAAGGAGCTAAATTAGCTCCTTTTTTACATCATTTTTTAATTGATGGCCAAACAAACCCTGTTGTATCCGGCGCTTGAGAAGATGTTTCTCTCGGCGCACTTTTTGGTCTACGAATAGGTTTGTTATTTATAGTGTGAATATAAAGTGCTTCCACTTTATCGCGAGCCCAAGGCGTTTTACGCAAAAACTTTAAACTCGATTTAATGCTCGGTTGATCAGTAAAGCATTTGATTTTTACTTGCTCGCCAAGTGTTCTCCAGCCAAGTCGCTGTTCTAACTCAACAAGTATTTGTTCTAACGTTACCCCATGTAAAGGGTTTTTAGGTTGATTATCCATAGCCATACTACTTATTTAAACTGCGTGCATTGTAGCTCAAATCAGCTTTTAGCGCTAATTCACAATGATTGTTTTAGGAGCTGTTGGGTAAATAGCATTACCTTGTTTATCTATTTTAAGCCAAATGAGTTGGCTGTTACTGTGCTGGGGGGTTTTAGCACCGCACAAAAGTGTAAATGAGTGAATTTGTATTAATGCGCCTTCGCTATAGCGTTTGTTGTCGTACCAACAGTTAGATTCTTCATTTACAAACTGGTTTGCATCAATAATTGAATGGGTTTTAAGAGTTGTTGCTTCACTAAGTATTGAATAGGATAAGCTGCTAAAACAAAAGCATAAAACTAAAAAGTTACGCATTGGAGGCCTTTAAATAGGGAGGGTTAAAAATAATACATTAAGCTAAAAAACGTGCTAGTGTAAAGTACACAAAGTGATTTTAATTATAAACTTAGTTACTCACAGAACAACTTGGATTCAAATAAAAAGGTGCACACAATGCAATTTAATCAAACAATGATCGAAGAATTCACACTATTAGCAAAATTTCCTCGCGACAGTAAAATGCAGGGTATTAAATTACACTCAGACGCAGAGCCAAGCTTACTTAGTGCAGCGCAACGTTTATTTGAAAAAGGGATTATAGATAGCCCAGATGGCGGATATTTAACTGATCTGGGCTTAGATTTAATTGAGCACATTACGGTTATTCATAGTGCGCTACAAAGCTAGCTAATTTGAACTCTGGTTAGTTACTAAACTAGCTTAATTTGCATCGGGTTGATTTTGCGGTGCAGCATCATTAAATGCAGCTAATTTATTACAGTGTTCGTAAATAGCTGCAATTTTTGGATAAGCGCTCATATCTACGTTAAAACGAATTGCATTAAATACTTGCGGCACTAAACAAATGTCAGCAAGTGTTGGTTGGTTACCAAAACAGTAGTCATCATTTTCGTTTAGCATCAGTTCTATTTTTTCAAAACCAACTTCTATCCAATGTCGATACCACTTATTTTTAGCCTCGTCATCAACACCTAATTCGTTCGATAAATACTTCAGCACGCGTAAATTATTAACAGGATGAATATCGCAGGCAATGGCAAAGCTTAAATTTCTTATTTGTGACTTTTGCCACGCAGTTCCTGTAATTAATGGCGATTGCGGATAAGTTTCATCAAGCCATTCCAGTATTGCAAGCGATTGTGCTAAAACACCATTATCGGTTTCAAGTGCAGGTAGTAAGCCTTGCGGATTAGTCGCTAAGTATTCTTCCCCAAGCTGCTCCGATTTTAAAAGGTTAACAATAGCAAGTTCATGATCAATTGCTTTTAAGTTAAGCGCTATACGCACCCTATAGGCCGCTGATGAGCGAAAGTAGCTGTATAATTTCATAATTAATCCTGTGAACCTGTAAATTGTTTTTTAATAGTACGCCAGCAATCGGTGTAGTTTGGTTGGCGTTCCCTACCTTCTAATGCATATTTTGTCGGTGAAATTATATAGCGCGACTCAAACATAAAGGCCAATGTGTTTTCGTATTTTTGTGGTGTAAGCTCAGCGTTTGACGCTTTTTCAAATACGTCTGCTTCAGGTCCGTGTGGAGACATACAATTGTGTAAACTTGCACCACCAGGTACAAAACCATGCTCTTTTGCATCATACACACCTTCAATTAAGCCCATAAATTCACTCATAATATTGCGGTGATAATAAGGCGGGCGAAATGTATTTTCGGCTACCATCCAACGCGGTGGAAATATCACAAAATCGACATTTGCCATACCCTCAGTAGCAGAAGGAGAGGTTAGCACAGTGAATATAGACGGGTCGGGGTGATCAAAGCTCACTGTATTCATCACATTAAAACGCGATAAGTCGTATTTATAGGGGGAGCTATTACCCGTCCATGCAACTACATCAAAAGGAGAGTGCTTTATTTCACAGCTAAATAAATTACCGTTAAATTTAGAAACAAGCTCAAAGTCACCTTCTTTATCTTCAAAGGCAGCAACGGGGTATTGAAAGTCTCTGTCGTTGGCATAACCGTTTGCACCAACAGGTCCTCGCTCTGCAAGCTCTAACGCATGGCCATAATTTTCACAAATATAACCACGGGCTGTATCATCAATTAAATCAACAGAGAACTTAATTCCTCTGGGAATTACAGCAATTTCTCCTGGTTTAATGCTTAACTTACCGCACTCAGTGTGAATTAATAACTCACCTTGCTGAGGAACAAACAACATTTCGCCATCGGCATTGCAAAAGTAACGTCCTTGCATTGACTGATTAGCCACATATACATGAATGCCAATACCCGATTGCCCATTAGCACTGCCATTAGCAGCCATAGTTACCAAGCCATCAATAAAGTCAGTAGGTTGTGAAGGTATATCAATAGGCTTCCAACGTAGCATTGTTGGAGGCGTTACGGCTTCAGTAATTGGGGCTGTTCTTATTAGGCCGTTATCAATTGCTTGGTAATCACCTTGTACTACCGAAGGACGAAGGCGGTAAAACCAAGTGCGACGGTTTGAAGCGCGAGGAGCCGTAAAAGCAGTCGAACTAAATTGCTCGGTATATAAATCGTATTTAACCTTTTGCGGGCTAAATTGTCCTATTGGCAATGCACCGGGTAGCGCTTGTGTTTCAAATTCATTACCAAAACCTGTCATATAACTTAATTGTGTCGCCATTACTGACTCCTGTGAGAGGGGGGTGGTTTAATATTATTTTTATTTCAGTTAAGATACTCTCAAGTGAGACTAATATCAAATGTGCAACTGCGCATCTGCGTAAATATTAATGAACACCAAAGTAAACCTTACAAAGCTGGGATAACTAAAAATGAAAATTGATTTAGCAACGTTTTTACCTTATCAATTAACGAATGTAGCAACACGTGTAAGTAACGACTTTGCCGAGGTTTATCAAACTAAGTACGGTTTAAATATTCCCCAGTGGCGAATACTTGCTAATTTAGCGCAGTATGGCCAAAGCAACGCAAAGGATTTATGCGCGCAAGCAAATATGGACAAGTCGACTGTTTCACGCGCGGTAAAAGTTTTAATAGATAAAAGTTTAGTGAGAAGTGAGCTAAATAAGCAAGACAAACGCGCAGCATTACTTGTGCTGAGCCAAGTAGGGCAAAACTTATATGAAAATATAGCGCCCGATGCACTGAATTGGGAAAAACAATTACTGAGCACTTTAACCAACGAAGAATACGAAATGCTAGTGAGTATTTTTGAAAAGTTAAATAACAAATTAAAGGCATAAAAAAGCCCACCAAAGTGGGCTTTTAAAAGATGTTTTAGGTTACAGTTCTGAATTAGAAAGTGTAACGAAGACCTACACGCATTTGCCATACAGATGCATCTGATTGCACTGATGTATTTGCATTGTTTGCATTAAATCCTGAGTAAACGTAGCGGCCTTGATCATCAATTGATGTTTCGATCATGCTAGCGCCTACGAAAGGACCTTTCTTAAGTACGCCCCAATCATCGTTTAACAGATTAGTAAGGTTATCAATTACGAAGAATGCTTCACCTTTGTGACCTTCCATAAAGCCTGGAAGCTCTTGTGTTAACTTAAAATTAAACTTAACAAACCAATCTGAGTTTTCAGCGTTACGGCTAGTAGTTTGACCACGTTCTAAATCATTTGATGCGATGAAATCATTGAATTCATTGATATCAGCAGCACTCATGTCGTAAACAACGTTAGGATCGTTTTCAAGTGGAACATACAATAGTTGGCGGTTACCATTCCAGTTGTTGTCACCAAAAGTACCATCACTTCCATCAAACGTGTAGCTGTATGGTAAGCCTTTATATGCTTCACCAAATAAGTTAAAGCGAGTAGCAAATCCATCAACAAACTCATGACTATAACCAAGAGTCATAGTAAAACGATGTGGGATTTCGTAATCAGATGAAGCAACACCTGGGTTACCTGGATCTGTTAGGGCAATGTTACCGTAGTTTGAACCAGCTACAGAGCTAGTCATTGGGTTAACATCATCAGAATCTGTGTATGCGTAACCAAAGTTAACGCTTACACCATTATCAAACATCTTGCTAACAGCTAGAGAGATAACTGATGAATCACCGCTATCACCGCTAACATTTGTTAGTAAGTATTCGTTTGAACGACCTTCAATCTCATCATAAATAGGACGACCATCAAACGTAGTTGTACCTGTATCTTGAAGTGCGATATCACGCATTAATGCAGCATCTTTTTTCTTCGAATATAAGTAATCAAGAGAGATTACGTATTCGTTTTCAGTTGTGTACGTTGCACCAAGTGAATACTTCCACTCTGAAGGAATTTCGAAGTCTGGGTCAACAGCGTTTGTTTGTGAATCACCTGAGCCGATTACGGTGTTAGCAACTTCATCAAACATGTCTTGTGGTACTTCAAAACCAGGCGTGCCGCCATTTACGTTTGGCGTATTGAATAAATCAACCGAGCTGCGGTAAGTACCGATGTTTGTAATACCATCGTTAGAGTACGAGTTAGATAACCAAACGTTAGGGTTACCGCCTGAGAACAAGCCAACACCTGCGCGTACTTCTAGTTCGTCTGTTGCATACCACTGGAAGCCAACACGTGGTTGAATTAAATCAATACCATCAAACGTACTTTGGTTACTGTAGCCATAGCGATCAGTAAAGTTTTGATTTAAGTTAGGTGCATCATCACTTGTATATTTGTCATAACGTAAACCAAACGTAATGTTTGCATCTAGGTCTGTAAATGCGTATTCATCTTGAACATAAAACGTATGCTGAGCGTACGAAAAGCTTGCAGCTGCATCGTTAGGATCATTAGTACCGGCAGCATTGTTGTAGTAAACAGCATTTGCGATACCTTGTTCAAATAAATCTATACCAGTTATGCCTGCATCTCTATCGTTGTAAAAACGGTATTCGCCTTCAGTATGTTGTACGAATAAGTTAAATACATCTAACTCTTCAAACTCGTAACCAGCAGTAATTGTGTGCTGATCTAAGTAGTATGTACCTGCAACTTTAAATGTAGTTGTATCGTAATCTAAGTCATTAGATTGACGTGAGTCATCTGGACCAATAAAAACTGTACCACCGTTATCAGTACTAATTTGCATTTCACCAAAGCTGCTTGCTGCATCTAGTGATTGTACTGTTGCATCTAGCTCAGACTTACCAATACGAACTTCAGTAGAGAAGTCATCTGACCAATCAGAGTAAACAGATGCAATAATTGAAGTGAATTCTGCACTTTGGTCATAAAAGTGATTAGATAGTGATACACGGCTAGAGCCAGTATCTGACTGTGAAACAGTATTACCATCGTTGTAGTTATAGATTAAGTTTGCACGGTGATCTTCGTTGATGTTCCAATCTAGTTTAACTAAGATTTTTTCATCTTCAACAGGCATACTTGAAGGCATTCCGCCTACATCGTAACCATATACAGTTTGAGCAACGCTTGTGATACGCGAGATATCATCAGCAGTTACACTGCCGCTGCTTAAACCATCGTAGTTAAACTGTTGAACACCTTCAAGTTTTTCATATGAAGTAAATAAAAATAGTTTATCTTCAATTAGTGGAAGACCTACGTTGAAGCCGTAACGTTTTTCGGTGTAATTACCGTTATCAACGTCATTACCTTCAATTTTATCACCCTTGAAAGAGTCACTAGTGTAATCGTAGAAAACAGCGCCATGAACATCATTGCCACCAGATTTGGTAACTGCGTTGATGTTACACGATGTAAAACCACCGTATTGAACGTCAAACGGTGCAAGTTCAGCTGAAACTTGTTCAATTGAATCAAAAGAGAAAGGGGCGCGAATAGTAGGGTAACCATTTGAGCTTAAGCCGAAGTTATCGTTCATACGAACGCCGTCTAGCGTTAAGCTATTGTAGCGAGGGTTACCACCACCACAGTTAATTGTACCACGGCTATCATCAATTGTGATACGCGGGTCGATACGGATAATGTCTTTTAAATCACGGTTAATAGCTGGCGTATTTTCAAGATCAGTTAGCGTAAATGTAGACGCCGGACCAGTACCACCAGACATAGAGCTAATTGGCGCGCCAGAAACTACAATTTGTTCCATGCTTGACTGTGACTCAAGAGAAACGTTTACTGGGTAGTCGTTACCAATATTAAGAATAATGTTATTGAATTCTTGGTCTGCATATACATCTGAATCAACAACTACTTTATAAGGACCGCCAACACGCAGGCCTTTAGCTGTGAAATAACCAGCGTCATTTACTTCAGTTGTTTTTACTGATCCAGAAGGCACGTGTAAAATTGTTACTTTAGTGCCGGCTGCTGGGTTGCCGTTAGGCCCCATTACTTGACCTTTAATTGCAGAGGTCGTTTCGTTAGCCATTGCAGCGCCACTTACACCAACACATGCTGCAATAGCAAGTGAAAGAGCTGTTTTGCGTAATTGAGTTTTCATTTAATTTTCCCGTGTAGTTATTAATTAAATTTTTATATTTTTATTTTAAAATTTTTCAAAATAAACAGTTGAAGTTCATTTATTCAAAATCCGTTACTAGTGTACCTTATTTATTCGTTACAAATAAAATACAACTGCAATATATTTTTAATAAATAGTACTATTTTTGTCTATTTGAGTGTTTTTTTGAGCAATAACTCTATATCGGGGTATATATTACGTGGGCTTTATGACAAACATGTGAAATTGGGGTGTGAAAAACAAAAAACCCATTACAATTTTGCAATGGGTTTTGTTAACAAATAACTTAATGTGTTATTACTTACCTATTAAGACTTAAAACTTGTAGCTAATACCAACTTTAGCCTGCCAAGCTGACGACGATGAATTGATTTGTGAGTAATTACGCACATCTGCACCGCCAAAGCTGTTGTCTATTTTATATCTGCCTTGGTCATCAAGGCCACCAAAGTCATAAATAGTTTGGTTAGAGTAACCTAAGCGTTTTTCTACACCCCAATCGCTGTTTAGAAGGTTTGCGAAATTATCAATCATTAGATAAACCTCACCAGTGTGACCTTCAGCAAAGCCAGGTATTTCTTGCTTAATGCTAACGTCCATTGTAGTAACCCAAGGTTGCGTTGCTGTATTTTTACCTAAAATCCCACCACGTTGAGATATACCAGCACGCTCTAATAACGGTTCTAACTCAGCCCAAGTCATTTTAGAATCAGCCCAATTTACATTCGGATCATCAGCACCTGTAGGGATATAAGGTAAGTAAGCACCATTAGTGAATAAAGAGCTAGTATCACCTAAGTCTTCATCTTTATACATATTCATTGTGTAACTAAATGGGCGACCTGAACGACGTTCAAAATAAACATTGAACTTGGTTGCATATCCTTCAAAAAATTCAGTGTTATACGCTAAGTTAATTTTAAAGCTATGCTCAACTTCGTAAAAGCCACGTGCAGCAATATCTTCATTACGATTTACTGTAATATTGTGCTTATAGTTACCTTCTGCCTGAGAAGCTGAACCTGCTGATGATTCTGTAACATCTTGGTGAGCATAGCTTGCAGATACAAACAGGCCATTGTCCCATTGTTTAGCAATACCCGTTGAAATAATAATTGAACGACCATCATCCGATGAATTAGTCATTTCTATGTCAACATTATCGCCACTGTAAATACTTTGATTGATAACACGTTCGCCGTCCGCAGCTAAGCCTACTGGGTTAATTGACGAATTATGCCATACCGCTTCATTCTCTTTTTTATGGTAAGCAATTTCTGCTTGCCATTTAAAGCCATCACCCAATAGTTCAGAATCAAACTCATATTCAAAACCTATTTGAGTACGAATGCTTGAAGGCAATTTAAAATCTGGGTCGATATACGCAACGCTACCAGCACCTTGCTCTAATGTATTTTTTATTTCATCAGGAACCTGAGTAATATCAGCTGTGTTATTTGCATAGTAATCATTAATTACATCGTTTTGTGCTGATACTAAAGTAATGCCATCACTTTGGAATGAATTGTTATACCAAACATTTGGAATACCGCCTTGGAAACGACCAATACCACCATTAATAGTAAGCGCTTCTGTTACGTAGTACTTAAAGCCAACACGAGGAAGTACAATGTCTAGACCATCAAGGTTTTCTTGGTTAGTAAAGCCATACGTATTAGCAAAATTCTCATTTAGAGTTGGTTTATCATCAGATGATAAGCGCTCATAACGAACACCTGCTGTAACTTCTAAATCGTCACCTACATAAAAAGTATCTTCTATGTAAAGCGCTAGCTGGTTACGTCTTACATCATATGCTGTATCAGCTGAATCATTAGTGTAAGCATTTTGATAAGAGAAATCATAAGAACCAATTTCACGGTTTTCAAAATTTTCTAAGCTATCAAATTTCCACGTTCCAAGAGAGTTTTGAGCAAACAAGTTATATAAACGAAGTGACTCGTACTGAGCTCCAAAGTTTATTTCATGCTCATCCATTAAATACGTAGCGTCTAACGTAAAAGTTAGGTTTTGTGTTTCTGAACGGTTTGCATGGCGGTATTGATCTGTACCAAAGTTGTAAGAAGGACCATTTCGACCGTCTTCCTCAACAGTAATGCTTCCTAAGTTAGAGCGAGTTGCGCTATCAGAGGTAACATCTTTATACGACACACCAATTTCTGTTGAAAAGTTTTCAGTCCAATCAGAGTAAAGCTTAGATGAAAAGTTATTAAACTTAGTTACGTATGCATAAGTACTTGAAACTAAGGCTATATTATCACCGCCTGTGCTAGAATTACGCTCATCTTGGTCGTCTTGCCATTGATAAGTGAAATCTAAACGATGGTCATCACTTGCGTTCCAGCTTAATTTAACAAGCAAGTTTTTGTTTGTATCTTCTGGCGCACCGGCTAATGAATCAGTTAAGCCGTATTCATTATTTAAGATAGAAATGAAACGATTATAGTTAGCTTCAGAAGTATTAAATTCATTTGAAGCACCAGAACCGTCAAAGCCGTAATCTAGATCTAATTCACTTGACCATTCTGCATAGTTAACAAAGTAAAACAGTTCATCTTCAATAATCGCTCCACCGACATTAAAACCAAATCTTTCTTCAGTTTTAATCGGCTCTACTTTATTTGTAGAGTAAGTTTTATGACCTAGCTCATCAAGATCGTCTTCTTGTACAATATTATCAACATCGCCAGCTATCTCAGGAGTAGATATTTCATAAAAGCCAGAGAATTTAAACTCATTTGTACCAGATTTTGTTACTGCGTTAATAGTACCGCCACCAAAGTTACCTTTAGAAGCTGAGAAAGGAGATACATCAACAGAAACTTGTTCAATAGCATCAAGTGCTACAGGAGGCTGAGAAGTAGGGTAGCCACCAAAGTTCAAGCCAAAGTCATCATTTTGACCAATACCGTCAACTGTTAAACCGTTGGTACGAGGGTTACTACCTGCAAACGTTAGCTCACCATTACCATTAATACTGGCAAGTGGGTTTAAGCGCGCAATATCTTTAATGTCACGATTAAAGCTTGGCATATTTTCAATAGTGTCAGAGCCAAATGTACTGCTAGAGCCACCTGATTGTTGAACAATCTTATAACCAGACACTTCAATCTTTTCGATGTTTAGCGGAGCAAGCTGCGAGCTTAAACGGTAAGTTTCACCAAGGTTCAAGTATATATTTTCAACAGTGGTATCGTTAAACGTATCAGAATCAATGATCACCATGTAAGGACCACCTACACGTAAACCATTAGCGATAAACGTACCACTTTCGTTTGTAGTTAGTTCGCTAATAGTACCTGTTGGTTGGTGAATTACTTTGATTTTAACGTTTGCAGCACTGCCACCTGAAGGCGTTGTAATTTTACCACGCATTGCAGATGAAGTATCAGCAGCCATTGCGCTTGTAGAAACACCTAGAGCTAAAATTACCGCTCCAGTTAATTTCGAAAGGCGAAGCTTAGTCATAATGTTGATTTCCCGTGTGTAGGTTATATAAATTTAATACAGTTTATTTGTCAGTCGTCATTTTCAGTGCCGTTTCTAACTCTTTTGCAGAAGGGTCAAATAAGGCATTTAGTAATCCAGCTAATCGAATACCCGCTTGTTGTAAGCGCGTCTTTATAATTGGAGTATTGTTATATATGTAGCTATAACCAATTTCGTTGTTGGTATATTTATAAATTTTTGTGGCTAAATTATGAGATTCTTCAACCCATGTCATAGGTGAGCTTTGTAAATACTCAGCAATTAACTCGCTGTTATTTGTATCAATAAATTGTGCGTACTCAGTAAACGACAAATTCTCATTCTCAACTAACTTTGTATCCCAAAGGCTGTGAAGATTTGTTTCTTCGTTAAAAAATGAAACCTTAATACGGTTACCACCTCTATCTTCACTTCGACCAGCATGAAATGGTTGGTGACTGTCGCCCACCAAATGTACTAAAAAACGTAAACTGAACTGTTTAGCATCTAAGGTGCTATTTTTATCAGTGAGCGTTTGCATTGAATAGTGAATGCCTTCTAGGATATTACTTACAGATTCTTTGTTTTTAGTGTGATCGTGATTGAAGCTGAAAGATTTTCCTGGTGCTGCATTAATATAATGCCAACGAGATGATTGCTTTTGCCAAAACTCGCCAGGGGCAGAGCGCATTTCATCAGGCCACGTTGATATTTGTGCAAGTGATTCACCATCAAGGTAGGGTTGTATCGCCGCTTTAGTTGTTTCGCTTATATGAGATTCTGCAATCTTACCTACAATGCGGTGGCCATTTTGACCCCAAGCATGTGAGTCAGTGCTTGTAAATATTGCACTAATCAAAAGCGCAGAAGATATCGAGTACTTTATATTGCTATGCATTAGAACTTCCTTAATGAATATTTCATGGCGTTGCTACAGGCTAATGCGGTCAATTGTCCTTACTTTTGGTGTTGATAGGAAGGACTCATTAAAATTCATAGTTTCTTATTCACATTGCTTTTAAATCAATAGTTTATGTTTAACAGGTAAAATTACTTGTTGTAATAAGTAAGCGAAATTGTTCAAATGCACTATATCGTCTATTTTTGAGTGGCATTGCTTTGAATTTTAAAAATATCGTGTTGCACAAAATGTTAATTGTTACATTTTTGTTTCTATTGTTGGTCGTTACGTGGGTTTGCGGTCAAGTTAGTGTATACAATGATGAATTACACTTTCCAGTTATGATCGAAACCTCAACAGAGTGTCAAACAACTGCAACAAGTAACAAAGGCCAATTAATTGTTTTTACGCAATCAAAAAAAATAGCTAAGTTATTAACACAAAAGTTATGCTCTGATAACGTGGTGGCTAAGCAATATGGCTCTGTAAAAGGGTATTGGGGGTATAGAACGGCAGACAGCTTTGAGTTTGTGGGTAAAGGAATTGCTGACTTAATTTTGGCTAAAAACAATATTATGGCAGCCTTTAAAGCAGAGTCGACCTATAACTACCAGCCCGTTGTTGGTTTTTCTGACTACACGGCTTTTTTTATATCTTCTAAAGAAAAACCTCGAGTCACTAAACAATACTTTTTAGATAAGCGCATAGGTTTGCTTGATTATCCGACCAGCCGATCAGGGCATATTTTACCAAAGCAAACGTTTAAAGAGTTGGATATTAATTTAGCCAATTTGAAAATCACTTATGCTAGCTCTCATAACGAATTACGTGATTTACTCGCTAATGGAAAAGTAGATATTATTGCTTCGTTTTGGAAAGAGAGCGACGAAAAACGTTTTTCAAAAAACTATATTACGCCATTGAGTAATAATATTTCTGGAACAAGATGGTATTTAAAAATGCAGCAAAACAACACTGATTTATTATGCGCAGTGCAGGAAAATTTGCTTGATATGTCTAAAGATCAAAGTTTGCATTACTATCAAAACGTCCAGCCATTTTGGCGCTGTGGCGCCAGCTTAGTAGGCTTAAAAGAGGAGGCTGGTGATGAGTAAGTATAAGCAATTACTTGTTATTATAAGTTTGTTTTTTATTTTGTCGTCTGTCTTTTATATTTCTGTAACTCAAAAAAGCCAGCAAGTAGCTAAACAAAAAATTACGCAGATAGAGAGGCAAATAGCACTCGACTTACCATTACTCGATTTATCGAATGAGCTGCTAAAGCATTCAGGTAATAAAGATGCAGTTAACAGCTACATTAAAACTTTAAACAGCTACATTAATTCGAACGAGCTCAAAGTTGTTGCTATTGCACCAAAAAACGAGATGGTAACACCTGTAAACTCACACCAAATAATACGTAGTTTGAGCACTAGTAATGGGTTCGTATTAGTTGTATTTAACGTCCAACAAACCCACTTTGCATTGAGTCATTTTATTTACTATTTTATATTTTTAGTATTAAGTGTGTTGATTAGTTTTTGGGTGAAATTTGCGTTTATTAAACAGAGCAATAAGCAGTTTAATAATGCACAGCATCAATCAATTGCAGAGCCTACGCCGTTGATACTTATTGTTGACCTTAATGATAAAACATTATCAAGTAGTTGTAATACAGAACAAAAAATGTGTTTAGCCAATAAGCCATTGTGCTTTTATTTAGCACTTGTAGAGTATTGTACAAATAACTATGATGTAGCGCTTAGTCATAATAAAGATGTGCCAGAGGAGCTGCTAGAGCTTGCTAACAAGTATTTTTATAGGTTGGTCGAACTCGGCCATACAGTTAGAAAAAGGCCTAACTTTAATAATAGCCTAGAAAAAACCCTGAGCGAAGTACGTGCTGCATTAGATGAAGTACTCAGCGAGTATCCCGACGAAAAAGAGTTATATTATCCACCTAAAGCATACGGGGAGGGTTCTCGCTCTCGTCTGCATAGTTATGGGCTGGCAAATATTAAAAAGGGCAGTATTGAAATAATAGGAAAGTAACAAGGTTACTTTCCTATTATTAGAGGCTATTTAGGAGTAAATTCAGCCGTTTTAAGAGGGCTGTTTTTTGATATAAAATCTTGAAGTGCTTGGGCATCTGTTTCGTCTGTACTAACAAAGCCTTTTTTATTTGTAAGCGCAGGATAGCCATCACCGCCTGATGCGTTATAGCTATTTAAGCTCATACGGTAAGTTTTATTTTTGTTCAAAGGTTGGCCGTTAATAACAACATTAACTAACTGATTATTTTTACGCTCAAACGATAGTTTATGGTATTGCAAATAAGCGCCAGCATCCGGTGGGAAGCTCGTTACTGTATTTAAATAGTCCCATAAATCACTGCCTTGCCAATCCATGTAAGTAATACGATTTTTAAAAGGATGTACTTTTAAAATATCTTTATAGCTCACTTCACCAGCCTCTATTGAGCTGCGAATACCACCACCACTTATTAGTCCAAAGTCTGCACCCACTACATCCATTTGAGCTTGAATAATTACGCGTGCAAGATTTGTTTGTTGGTAGCGAACTTTGTTTCTGTCACCTTCTAAGCGAGCATCTACTTCACCAATGGTACCTTCAATTTGTTTAGCGCCTTTAGCTTGGTATACCGCTAAATAAGATTCAAGTTTTGAGTCTGGTTTAATGTACTCGTTTGCTAATACTTCTTTAGTTGAGCCATCAGCTTGTACTTTATCTACATACAAATTAACTGGCATCAGTTTGTAGTCTAGTAACGTTAATTTTCCGTTTTCAAGCTTAAACTCAGCTTTACCAACATACTTACCCCATTCATGGGCTTGCATAATGTAAGTACCGTTTTGTTGGTCTGGTTTACAGTCAAGACCTGGTTTAAAGCTATCGTCATTTACATTTGTATTGCTCATACATACAGGTTCTTGAGAGTGGCCACCAATGATCATATCAAGGGTGTTTGCAGGAAGTGAGCGAGCGAGTGTTACATCACCGGGTGCGTTAATACCAAAGCTAGCATCAACATAATGACCCATATGAGTCAGGGCGATTGTAATGTCAGGGTTATACTTAGCTTTTATTTCTTTAGCTAGTTTTGCTGTAACGTCAACAGGGTCTTTAAACTCTAAGTGCCCAATATACTGAGGATTACCAATTTTAGCTGTGTCGGTTGTTGTTAAACCAATAACAGCAATAGTTAATCCATTCTTTTTGAATATTTTATAGCTATCAAACGCGTGTTCGCCTGATTCCTTTTCAAATATATTGGCTGATAGAAAAGGAAAGTTCACCCATTTTTGCTGTTGCTTCAATACATCAATAGGGTTGTCGAATTCGTGATTACCCAATGCCATTGCATCGTAACCAATCAGCGACATTCCTTTAAAGTCAGGCTCTGCTTTTTGTAAGTCTGACTCAGGAATACCTGTATTTATATCACCACCAGAGAGTAGTAATACTGCATGACCTTGCTTTTGAGCTTTATTGCGTAAAGAGTCAATTAACGTTTTGCGAGCGGCCATACCGTATTCGCCTTTTTCGTTTTGCCAAAAACGCCCGTGGTTATCATTAGTATGAAGAACAGTTAAATATTTAGTCGGGGTAGCGCTAAACACGGATTCAGGAGCAGGAGATGTGCATCCGAGTACACTAAAAATAACCGAAAATAAAATAATTATACGCATAAAATACCTATGGATTAAGGTCTACTTAATTTATCAGGCAGCTAGTTTAAACTAGTTCTATGCTAAAAAAACGTACTTATTTACATTTTATTTGGAAGGGGCTGTTAATTGGTTTGTGGCAGCACGTTCACGACGCTTCAACTCCGTATTCGCATACTCTCGCTTGTGGTGATTAGTACCTATCATCCAGGTTAAAAAGCTTGCTGGCAGTTTTGTATAGGGTTCGCCTTTGTGTAAACCAAAGTCGCAAATTGCATGTTTAGTGTGTGGCATTATAAGATCCTGTTGTTTTGTGTTTTTTAAAGGTAACAAAAAGTAGCCATACTCTTAAGATGATTTAATTTTAAATAATTAGATTTATATAGCTAAAAAGAATATAAGTAATGGTATATGTAATTAATTTGTTATCAACACGGTCTAATTTGTATCAACTCGCACTTTAGAATCGATTTTAATCGCCTATGGCATTAATGTGTTAACGCATTAACAATTATCTAAAAATATAACAACAGGAATACAACATGAAAAAACTTTTACTTGGCTCAGTACTCGCCGCAGCAAGCTTTACAAGTGCTGCCACTATTGTCGAAATGAACACGAGCCAAGGTGTCATAGAAATTAACTTGTTTGATCAACAAACACCTAAAACAGTTGCAAATTTTTTAAGTTACGTTCAAGACGATTCATATAACGAAACAGTAATTCACCGCTCTGTTAGTAACTTTGTTATTCAAGGGGGAGGATTTACTGTTTCTGACTCGCTAGATGCGATTACCACAAAGCCTGCTGTAGAAAATGAGCCTGTTTTTTCTAATGTTAAGGGCACCATTGCGATGGCTAAACTATCGGGTGATGCTAATAGCGCAACAAGCCAGTGGTTTTTTAATATTACAGACAATAGTGCAGCACTTGATACGCAAAACGGTGGCTTTACTGTGTTTGGACAAATTACTGCAGCAAGCCAATCAACGTTAGATAAAATTGCAGCATTAGTACACTGTGGTGAAACACCCGTTGTTGGTATTACTGCTGAACAATGTGCAAGCACTGATGTAACAATTAGCAGTGCTAATTTAGTGACTATTCAAAACGTGGCGGTAATGGATGATGATCCTAATTCAGCCGCAGGTCTTACTGTTACTGAAAATACGCTAATTGATTCTGACACATCAACAGATTCAGGTAGCAGTTCTGGCGGCGGATTAATTTGGCTTTTAGGTGCTTTTTTACTTGCGGTTCCTCGTTTAAAACGTGCTAAATAATTAAAATTAACGGTAATGTGGATGGCGTAAACCAGCCGCCCACATTATTATTAAACTTTGCTGTTTAAAGTAATACTCGCCAAACCATCGCAAGCCAAATTGAAAACACACAAGCACAACCTAGTAAAAACACTTTAAAACGTGCGCGTACGTTATTTTCACCTAAATGAATAACACTATGCACAATACGTGTTGCTACAAATAAACAGGCCAGTATAGCCACAAGTGTACTGGCGCTATTTAGCTGTAGTGCAAGTAAACACCCCGCGTAAAAAAGCACAGGTATTTCAAACTGATTTGAAAAGTTTCTATCTGCAACCCTAATAGTGTCGCCAGCCTTATCTAATTGCATTGTTTTAAAATCGCTTAAATCTAATTGTTTGTTTTTAGCTGCTGCAAAGCGCCTTTTACCCATAATGAGCATGACAACCAGTGAAAGCGTAACTTGTGTAAACATGGCAAGTATGATGATTTTTTCCATTGTTTTTCCTTATTATTATTTAGAGTTTGTGTATCTTTTGATATTGAATGATTTTTAATCTCGAAGGTTGGCAGACTCGCAACTAATAGCCGATTATGAAGACATTTTTCACAATGTGTTACACAAAATAGCGTTATTTTGTAGAAAGTTATTAATTGAAAATGTTAGTTTAGCTTAACTATATTGCTTTGAATTGGCGCATGCTATTTTGCGCAATACTTTTTAATGGAAAACAAAAATGAAAAAGATTATTGGTTTTAGTGCTATCGCACTTGCAGTTTTAAGTGGTTGTTCAAATACTGCTTCGGTTTCTGTGGCGCCTCCGGCCTCTTTATTATCAGACACGTTAGTTGTAAGCCCTAACGATAACCGCGAATATAAAACACTTAAATTAGCAAACGACATTGAAGTTATTTTAGTGTCTGATCCGAGCGCGGAAAAATCGGCAGCGGCACTAAGTGTAGGTGTAGGTTTACTACACGACCCGATGTCGCAACAAGGTATGGCGCATTATTTAGAACACATGCTGTTTTTAGGCACTGATCGTTACCCAGATACAAAAGGGTATTCTGATTTTATGACCAAAAATGGTGGCGCGCACAATGCGTATACTTGGCTCGATATTACTAATTACATGTTTAAAATTAATAACGACGCGTTTGATGAAGGGCTAGACCGTTTTGCCGACTTTTTCAAAGCACCTAAGTTATACCCTGAATACACAGATAAAGAAAAAAATGCAGTAAACGCAGAGTGGTCAATGCGTCGCGAAATGGACTTTTTTGGTCAATTTAAACTAGCGCGTAAAATGATGGGCGATCACCCGGCTAATCGCTTTTTAATTGGTAACCTAGAAACACTTGGTGACAAAGAAAATAGTTCTCTTCACAAAGAAACGGTTGATTTTTATAATAAATATTATTCTTCAAATGTCATGAAAGTAGCGCTTATTTCTAATTTACCTATTGCTGAAATGGAGCAAAAAGCACAAAAATACTTTGCTGATATAAAAAATAAAAACATCGAAAAACCAACAGTAACTGCAAAACTTGATTTTGATAACGCTGGCGGAAAACGCGTGTTTTATGCACCAAATGAAGATGTAAAACAACTACAACTTGATTTCACCATTGCTAATAATAATAGCGAATTCGCGCTTAAACCAAACCGATTTGTAGCGTATTTACTAAGTAATGAAATGCCGGGCAGCCCAGCGCAATTGCTTCGTGACAAAGGGTGGGTATCTCAGTTGTCAGCTTCAGCTGCACCAAATCAATATGGTAACTACGGGTCATTAAACGTAAACGCAGAGCTTACAGATGAAGGCATGAAAAATCGTGACGAAATAGTTGCGACTATTATGCAGTACATCGATTTAATTAAAAAAGAGGGCGTTGATAGCAAGTACTTCAACGAAATTCGTACATCACTAAATAACCAGTTTAAGTTTTTAGAAAAAGGTGATGAGTTTAATTATGTAAGTTCACTTACGCAAAGCATGCAAGACTATCCGTTAAATCACGCTATTAATGCACCTTACTATTATGCAAAATTTGACGCTGATGCTGTAAATAAAGTACTTGAGCAGTTAAATGCCGATACTCTTCGTATTTGGTATGTATCGCAACAAGAAGAGACTGACTCGCAACTACACTTTTACGACGGCAAATACCGCATTAGTGATATTAGCGATGATGAAATTGCCAGCTGGAAAAAACCAAGCGAATTTAAGTTAGCACTACCAACTGTAAACAATTTATTGCCTGAAAATTTTGCAATAAAAACTCAAGCATTTAAAGAGCAAAAACACCCTGAGCTTGCTTACGATAAAAATGGTGTAAAAGTATGGCGCCAAGCAAGTCAAAAATTTGCAGAGCAGCCAAAAGGGCTTGTTGAAGTTTATATAAATACTCAACCAGGTTTGAACGATATTAAAGCAGAAGTACTTTATTCTGTTTGGGCTGATTTATACAATATTCAACAAAGTCAGTTAAGTACCGAAGCAGCAATCGCTGGTATGAGTGTAAGCCTTGCGCCGAGTAATGGTCTTGTTTTATCTATGAGTGGTTTCACAGATAAACAAGATGTATTGCTTAAACAAGCTTTAACCGGATTAAAAGCCGATGAAACAGCACAAGCATTTAGCCAAGCAGTTGATCGCTTTAAACGTAATTTACTAAACCAACAAAAACAGTTTCCGTATGCACAAGCATTTGGCGAGTATTCAAAACTAACGCGTACAGGTGGTTTTGATACAGACGCGCTTATTAAAGCCGCTGACTCAGTGAGTGTTGCCGACTTAGCACAATTAAAAACAGCTACGTTTGCACAAAACGATTTACGCGTATTTAGTTACGGTAACTACAATCAGCAAGATATAGACGCGATTGCAGACGAATTAAGTGCAACGCTACCAAGCAACCATAAACGCAGTGAATTTGCGCGAAGCAAAGCATGGTTGCCACAACCGGGCGAAACGCTGGTACTGCAAAAAGATATTGATGTAGCCGATGTAGCGGTGGTTGATATGACCGTTCACCCTGTTGCGGGTTACAAACAAAAAGCAGAAGCGGCTGTATTACAAAGCCACTTTAGAACAGTTGCGTTTGATAAAATGCGTACTGAGGAGCAGCTTGCATACGCAGTAGGTGCCTTAGCTCGCCCAATCGAGGATTACTCAGCAATTGGTTTGTATATTCAAACACCGGTTAAAGGTCCTAAAGAAATACAAGCTCGTTTTGATAAGTTTAAAAAAGAATACGCAGTTGAACTTGATAACATGAGCGAAGAGACTTTTGAGCAGCTTAAAAATTCAACCCTAGTATCGCTTAAAGAGCAGCCTAAAAACTTAAGTGACGAAATGAGCCCACTTATAAACGATTGGTACCGTGAAAATTTTACCTTTGATTCTAAGCAAAAGCTGATTGATGAAGTTGAAAAAGTAACGCTTGCAGATATAAAAGACTACTACAAGCAAACAATGCTTAATCCTAATGCGGCACGTTTAAATGTGCAATTACGTGGTACTAAGTTTATAGAAAGTGACTTTGCCGATTTACCAAATCAAACTAAAATCACAACGCTTGATGCCTATTACAATGGTATTAAACTACAAAAATAAGCTTTATTTATACAGCTAAAAATAAACCCCAATGTATTGCTACATTGGGGTTTATTATTTATCTTACTAATAATACCAATTCGCTTAATTAAGTGATCTATTTTGAGGATGGAAAAACGTGTTGATAGCTAGGCAAAAAATTCGCTATTTAGTTGTTCTAAATGAAAATTTTTTAACGCAGGTAGCGACTCGTTTAGCCCCGCAAAATGATTAAGTATTATTGCGGATTGGTATAATATTTAAGCCATTATTAAAAAGCCTATAACAGCTAATGCCGCAGCAATTAGCGTGTAAGGCAATTGTGTAACGGCATGGCTCAT
Organism: Pseudoalteromonas sp. NGC95; assembly: GCF_015864705.1. Lineage (NCBI taxonomy): Bacteria > Pseudomonadati > Pseudomonadota > Gammaproteobacteria > Alteromonadales > Pseudoalteromonadaceae > Pseudoalteromonas > Pseudoalteromonas sp. NGC95. The sequence goes on along the minus strand of NZ_JADYWR010000007.1, from coordinate 163,967 downwards.
TAAATTACAACCAGAGCCTTGCGCTGCGAGTACGGTTGAATCTGAGTAAAAACACGCTTGGCTACCAAAAGAAGAAGCCGATAATAGCGCACCAATGACCAGTGGTATGTTTGCATCAACCGCATTTGCCAGTGGCATAACAATCGGAATTGATACAGCAAAAATACCCCAGCTAGACCCTGTTGCAAACGCTAAAATAGCCATTGAAATAAATACCACGGCTGGTAAATATGCAGCAGTCATATAAGGGCTTAAGCTGCCAATAACAAACTGAGGTAAACCAATTAAGTCGCATACATCTTTAAATATAAACGCAGCTATAACAGTACCAATAGCGGGGATCATACTTTTAAAGCCATCAAGCATGCGCTCAATCATTTCACTTACGCTCATTAATTTTTGTAGCGCATAAAACGGGAGAGTGACCGCCATTGTTGCTAGTAAGCCTTTGTATACGTCTATTTCAAAGTAAACAGTAAATGCAACCAGTAAAATAATCGGCACCAAAAAGTTACGTAATTTACCTTTAGGATCAGCATCTTCAAAGTTTTCTTCAGCTGCTTTTACTGCATATTCATCCGCTGTTTGAACGTCATTGTATTGAGCAGGGTCGACTTGAGCTTGCTCAATTTGCGCCATTTGTTCTGCTTTTTTCATTGGACCAATCGCAGGAATAATACCCAGCACAACAAGTAAAACAACAAGCACTGCAAACCACGCATAAAACATATACGGTATGGCTTGGATATAAACTGCAATCCCTTTGCCTTCTTCAGCAATACCGTTATCTACGAGTAAGCCACCAAAAAAAACCGCCCAGGTAGATAAAGGGACAAGTACACAAATTGGTGCAGCAGTAGAGTCTACAACATAGGCAAGCATCTCACGGCTCACTTTAAATTTATCGGTAATGCGTTTCATGGTTTCACCCACGGTAAGCGCATTTAAGTAGTCATCAATAAAAATAACTACACCCAAACAAAAGGTCATAAACAAAGATGAACGCTTACCTTTAGTGTATTTAAGGGCTAACTTGCCAAAAGCCGATGCGCCACCTGTGCGCACTAATAGCGCGATTAAAGCGCCAAAGCCACCACATACAAGTATTAGCCAGCCAATGGTTTCGTCTGTCATCACTTTTAGCGATGTACTCGCAAAGTTAGTAAGTACCTGTGCAGGATCGGCTATAACTAAACCAACTAAAGCACCAATAAGTAAAGATAAAATAGGGCGGCGTAATACAACAGCCAATACAACCACCACTAACGGTGGTAGTAAACTCAACGCAGAAGGTTCAAGCATTTAAGTATTCACAAAATTAAAAGCATGTATAAAAATTACAATAGTATTAATTTTTAAACTGCTTATACAAAAACAAAGAAGATGATAAGTTTGTTGTAAAATCACCTTCCAAGTCACTGCTTTTGTACGCGAGGGAGGGACACATAAACAGTTATGTTAAATAGCGGCTTAAGTGAAACGCGTTGGCTTTGGCGCCAGACGGTGCAAGGAGTGCAAACCGCTATTGTTGTGCCTGTAAAAACATCGGCGCAAAAATAATCCGCTTTTTAATTTCAGTCAACAAAAAGTTACATGCAAAACAAAGTTTTTTAGAGGAGCTTACATTGAACGCTGTATTTAAAACAAATCGACTGTTGTTGCGCCATGCAAATGAGCTTGATGCAGCTATTTTACTTAAGCTAGTTAATCAGGCGAGTTTCATAGAGCATATTGGTGATAAAGCAATCTATACCCTTGATGATGCCAAGTCGTACATCAATCAGTCATTTATTGCTTCTCATGTACGCCAAGGCTTTGGGCCTTACGTTATTACTTTGCATAATGCTGTAGTGGTTGGCGTTGTTGGGTTTTATAAACGAGCAGCGTTACAACAACCTGATTTAGGTTTTGCTCTTGTAAGTGGTTTTGAAAAAAAAGGCTATGTTTTTGAAGCGGCCAGCGCACTTTTGCACCATAAGCATGAATTTGGAATTACAAAACTGTGTGCAATAACATCACCAGATAATAGGGCATCGCAGAGTGTGTTGTTAAAATTGGGCTTTAAAATAGAGGGCAAGGCGGTTATCAATGATGATAAAACCGCCGTAATTATACTTTCACTTAATGATTAAAGTCTTGCTTGTTCTATTTCTTTAGCGACATTTAGGTTGATGTTTAGCCATATTTTTTCAAGTGCCGAAACTAAACCGTCGTAACCATCATCATCAATAGGAACTAAGTTTGAAAAGTTATGGATGCTGACCAAACGCCTGCCGGTCTCTGGGTGTGTGTAATATAATCGCCAAAGCCCTGAAATATCAGCGTTACCTTCCATATCGCCATTAAAGTGGTGAATTTCGTATTCAAGCTCATAAAACGTTTGCTGATCGAGTTCAGTAATGACCGGTAAGCCCTTTATTACCATCCAATTTGGCATAGCATTAAAAAGAGTTTGCTGGGCTGTTGCAGTGAGCATTACATCCGGCGATTCGCCCCACAGGTTGTAATTTGCGGCATGAATTTGGTTGCTATCTATTTTCATAGCAATACCTAAATTATTTAAAGCACCTCTAAGTACAACTGTTTGTATTCTTAATTGTGCGTCTGTGTCTGTCACATTTCGAGAAGAGGCACCAATAGGCTGCTCAAACTGATAATATTGTGTTGCAGTTTGTATTGATGAACTACAACCTGCCAATAGTAATAATAAACTTGCAGTTAAAAATAACGATTTCATTATTGCTTCCTTGGTTTTGGATCTGCTGGTAATGATTTATCAAAAATTAGCATATTAGGTTGCTCGTTTAATCCGCGAGTTAAAGGCTGTAGGCCCTCGCTTAAACGTTTAAACTCTTTTAATGTTTGCTGTATTTGATGATGAAGTTCAGAACCTGCTTGGTAACTGGCCATGGTTTTATCAAATTGGCGCATAGTTACTTCAAACTGCTCCATACTTTTTGTCATCTTTTCGAAATTACGATTAAAGTCGCCTGGTAAGTTTTGTGTATCTTTTTGGCTTAGCAGCTCTCGCATTTCATTAGCAAGCGCTCGGTAATCGGTAAATGTGGCTTGCATTTGTTCTAAGCTATCTTCAACTTTTAAGTTATTTACTTTATTAAGTACGTCAGAGACTTGGTCTGCTAATACGGTTATGCCGCTAGAAATACTCGGAAAAACATCATACTGCACAAGTTTACCTAGGTGCGCTTGCGGTGCATCTGGGTATATATCAAAATCAACGTACACTGCACCCGTTAATAAATTACCAGGCTTTAACGAGGCGCGCATACCACTTTCAATCCAGCCTTTTAAACTACCTTGCCAATACTCTTTAGCTGAGGCACTGTCGTGATACAAGCGTCCGTATTCTACTTTTATAAGTACTGGAACCGCCGTATTATGGTTTCTAAAGTGGGCAGGTTTACCGTCAATAATTACATTGGCAGGGGTTTCAACAACAGTACCTACACGCATACCTCTATATTCGACAGGAGCACCTGTGCGTAGTCCTCGAACTGATTGTTCAAATTCAATGAGGTAGTAATCAAAATCGTAAAAGCGCTCTTCTAGCGCTTCTTTATAGCTTTGGCTTAACGAAAAGCTATGCCCATCTTGTGCTATTTCACCCGGGGCCTGTTGCTCAGGTAAGCCAACCGAAATGCCGCCTTTTAAAAGTTTACTTAAAGAGCCCGTATTAATATTGATGCCATCGGCAGATAGGTCAATTTCAATCCCTGCGTTCACCCAAAAAATAGAGTTCATGGTGATGAGATTTTGATAAGGTTCTTTAATAAATACGCCGTACTTCATTGCTTGGTTTTCCCAATCAAAAGTGGCGGTTTCTATTTGACCTATTTTGTAATTTTTGAAAAATATACCAGTACTCACATCAAGCACTTCAGCGTTGTAACTCATTAATTTGAAACGGCCACCTTTCACATCTTTACCAATGAGGGCGGGTTCGTCTTGTAATTTAAAACGCTCTTTTAGCTCTTTACTTTCACCGGGTGAAAACTCTAAATATACACCAGATAATAGCGTGCTCATTCCGCTAATACCCGTTTCATCAATGCGTGGTTTTACGACCCAAATTTTGGCATCATCAGTTAATAAGTTATTGTAGTTTTTGTCTATTTGCGCACGGGCAATAACGCTGTCTTGGGTGTCTGATAGTCGAACATGATCAATTTGACCTATTTTTACACTGCGCACTTTTATTTCAGTCTTACCTGCAATAATGCCCTCAGCTTGAGGCATTTCAATAAAAATAGTAGGCCCTTTATTTGACTGATACTGATATAGCATCCACATGCCCACTAACAGCGCAATTGCCGGAATGATCCAGATAGCGGAAATTTTCGGTTCTTTTGTTATTTCGGCAGTTTCGGTCATGCTTTGTTCTCTGATTTTTTGTTTTTAGGGGAATCCCACAACAAGCGTGGGTCAAAGGCATGGGCAGCCATCATTTGGCATATTACCATAACTGTAAAAAATACAATGCCTAATCCTGGTGTTACTGACATTAAATTACCCAGTTGAACTAAGGCAACTAAAATAGCAACCACGAATACATCTATCATCGACCATTTTCCAATAAACTCAGTCAGTTGATAAATTCGGGTATAACTTTTTGTATGTCTATTGGCAGGCCTCGTTACCATAAAGCATAAAAAGCTCAACACAAAAGCTTTAGCAAGTGGCACCACAACGCTGGCTAAAAATATAATAGCGGCAATAGGGTAGGAGCCACTTTTCCAAAGTGTAATTACGCCACCAATTAAAGTTGAAGGGGATTCATCCCCAAGACTAGTGGTATGCATAATAGGCAAAACATTAGCTGGAATATAACAAACAACAGAGGTAATTAGCCAAGCTGCTGCTTTTTGTACGCTATAAGGATTTCTAACGTGCGTTTTTGTATGGCAACGCTGACAAATATTACCGGTACATAGTTGATGGCACACATGGCAGGCTTTAATATTTTCATCTATTGCACGTTTAGCATGCTCTGCGCCTTCGAGTACTTTTACAGGCTTTATTTGAGCCCATAAGCGTGGGCGATTTAAGTGAACAAGCGCGGCTATGTATAAAATAACAAACCCCACATAAGCCCAAAAACTCGTGCCAAAGCTAATATCAGCCAGCGACATGATTTTAACCATACTAACAAGTACGCCAATTAAAAATATTTCCGACATAATCCAGGGCTCTAACGCAAGGGTGAACTTTAGTAGTCGCCTTGCTATGCCCTCTGGTAATGTTTTTAAAAGCCCAAGATGCAAAGGAATTAAAATAAGAAGCAAACCCATAGGCAGAGCAATAATGCTCAAATCAATAAATAAGCCAAGCAGTTCACTATCGTAATTAAATAAAATTCGAGCCGCGTCGGGCAGAGTAATAGTTTGAGTAATACCACTACTGCTAAAAGAAATAAAAGGGTAAAACATACTGCTCAGCAGCATTAATAGTGCGCTAAAGCTTAGTGCAACTATACGACTATCGTGATTAACATCGGCTTCGCAAAGTTTATGGTGGCAATGCGGGCATATCGCCATTTGTTTTGCGATTATGCGAGGTATATCTATGATCAGATCGCAGCAGGGGCATACAGTTTGCAATTTAATACCAAGCAAGAAGAATATTTCTTCAATTTTGCTATATTTAATACATTAATACAACGCGTTCTGCCATCAAGCTGTTCGTTATATAAAGGAAGCGTGTGAAATATTATTTTTACTACATATTAATGTGGCTCTTTATTTGCTCGCAAAATGCTGTGGCTATTAATAAAGAGCGAGAGGTAATCATCGCTGCGAGCGCATCAATTCCACCCTATGTTTTTGTAAAAGCGGACTCGGGTATACACCTAAATTTAATAAAAGCCGCGTTAAAGGCCAATGGATTTGCCAATATTAATGTGCAATATATGTCGAATAAACGCGCTGAGCATCAATTGCATAATAAAGGAGTAGATATACTTTTAAATTATGCTGGAGGAATTAGTGCGGGTATTTATCCAAGTAAAACGGTACTTAGTTATGAAAATGTGGCCATTACACTCAAGCGAAATAAATATAACATTGATAAAATAGAAGGCATGTTTAATAAAAACGTTCTTGCTTTTCAAAATGCAACGGCATATCTGCATCCTATATTTAAAAGGAATGTTAAACACTTTAGCTCATATCAAGAGGTTATTAATCAAAAAGCGCAGGTAGATAAGCTGTTAAAAGGTTGGGTTGATGTAATTGTGTTAGATAAGCGTATTTTTTACTATTACTACAATCAACATAAATCCCCCGAAGCTGTGCAAATTTACACTTTATTTCCAAAAGCAGATCGACCTGCTTATTTTAATAACCTCGTTTTAGCTACTGAGTTTGATATTGGTTTGGCGCTCATCAAGCAAAATGGTACTTATAAAAGGATTGTTGATGAAGGCCAAACCCATTCATCAATCAAATAAAGCCACTGTTTGACGTGTAAGCGCTATTAGCTCACCCGACTGCGACCATATACAGCCATCCTCTAAACCGTAACCATCTTTTGAATGATGAGTAATTGCTTCAAAGCCAAGCCATTCTCCAGGTGTTAAATTTGGCTCTTGCACAAATTCTAAATACCACGACATGCTACTTGCAGGAGCGGGTTGTTTAAACATTTGTAAAAGTGTTGGCGGCCATGCATCGGTAAGTGCAATCACATGGGCTTCAGTTATTTGTTCGGGCGTATGTTTAAAGCGCATCCAGCCACCTAAATGAGAGGTTTCTGCGCTACTAAATGGCATAGCACCTTGCTGTGGGCACAAATCAACATGTTGGAAAAATTCAGGCATCTGACCTTTTATAAAAGGTAATGTGTGGCGCTCATCTACTGGCTTTAAACCCAAAGACTTCGAAACAGGCACATTAATACCCGACTCTCTACTTTTAGCAAAACACGCTTGTACAATTACGCACACTTGTTCATTTTGAATCGCTTTGGCGAGTACCTGTGTACTGCTTTTACCTTGGCGCAGTATTTCAACAGACAATGAAAAAGAGGTATCGGCAAGTAATGGCCCTACAAAATTAGTACTGAGTGAAAGTAAGCGACGATCATCCGTTACCTTGCCTCTGATTGCTTGATATAACAGCGCAGCCGAAAGCCCACCAAAAGCAGTTCTGCCCTGACACCAGTTTTCTGGGAATTGCATTGTGCTAGTTGATTGTTCGGTATTGTCTAAATTTCCAATTTTTGAAGCTTGCTGAAGTAATTGTTCAAAATGCATAGAAGATATCCTTTTGTAGTGCGATTTAATAAATTTATAACACAATCAAACTAGTCAGACCAGTAATTAAAAGCGTCCCTGGCGGTGTAAAAATCACCATTCCTTACAATTATTAGGGTTATTTTGTAAATAAATCATAAAAAATGAATTTTTTTTCATTTTTACAGTTGAAATAAGTTTGGCGCATCCCTATTTACTATGTCATCGAACGTATTAACGAATATTGAAGTTGGAGAAGTTTCATGGGTAAAATTATTGGAATCGATTTAGGTACTACAAACTCTTGTGTTGCAGTACTTGATGGTGGCAAAGCACGTGTTATTGAAAACGCGGAAGGCGATCGCACAACCCCGTCTATTATTGCTTACACGCAAGACGGCGAAACATTAGTAGGTCAATCTGCTAAGCGTCAAGCGGTTACTAACCCGACAAACACATTATTTGCAATTAAGCGTTTAATTGGTCGTCGTTTTGAAGACGAAGAAGTACAACGCGATATCGGCATCATGCCGTTTAAAATTGTTAAAGCTGATAACGGCGATGCATGGGTAGAAGCGGGCGGCGAAAAACGCGCTGCACCACAAATTTCTGCTGAAGTACTGAAAAAAATGAAGAAAACAGCTGAAGACTTCTTAGGTGAAGAAGTAACTGAAGCCGTAATCACAGTACCTGCATACTTTAATGATTCACAACGTCAAGCTACGAAAGATGCTGGTCGTATTGCGGGTCTTGAAGTTAAACGTATTATCAATGAGCCAACGGCTGCGGCACTTGCTTACGGTATGGATAAAAACCGTGGCGAAAACGTAGTTGCAGTATATGACTTAGGTGGCGGTACTTTCGATTTATCAATCATTGAAATTGATGAAGTTGAAGGCGAGCACACTTTTGAAGTACTTGCTACAAACGGCGACACTCACTTAGGTGGTGAAGATTTCGATAACCGCGTAATCAACTACTTAGTAGCTGAATTCAAGAAAGATCAAGGCTTAGACCTTAAAAATGATCCGCTTGCAATGCAACGTGTTAAAGAAGCTGCTGAAAAAGCAAAAATTGAACTTTCATCTGCACAGTCTACAGAAGTAAACCTTCCGTATGTAACTGCTGATGCATCTGGTCCTAAGCACATGAACGTGAAACTAACACGTGCTAAGCTTGAGTCACTAGTTGAAGATTTAGTAACTAAAACAATTGAGCCACTTAAACGTGCACTTGCTGATGCTGATTTATCAGTAAGCGACATCAACGACATTATTCTTGTTGGTGGTCAAACACGTATGCCTTTAGTACAAAAAATCGTTGCAGAGTTCTTCGGTAAAGAGCCTCGTAAAGATGTTAACCCTGATGAAGCAGTAGCCGTAGGCGCAGCGATTCAAGGTGGTGTACTTGCTGGTGACGTTAAAGATGTACTATTACTAGACGTTTCTCCATTATCTCTAGGTATTGAGACAATGGGTTCAGTAATGACTGCATTGATTGAGAAAAACACGACGATTCCTACTAAGAAATCGCAAACGTTCTCAACAGCTGAAGATAATCAATCTGCTGTAACAATTCATGTACTTCAAGGTGAGCGTAAACGTTCAAGCGACAATAAATCTCTAGGTCAATTTAACCTAGAAGGTATTCGTCCAGCACAACGTGGTACACCACAAATCGAAGTAACATTTGATGTTGATGCCGATGGTATCTTACATGTATCTGCGAAAGATAAAGATACAGGTAAAGAGCAAAAAATTACGATTCAAGCATCTTCAGGCTTAAGCGATGACGAAATTGAAGCGATGGTTCGTGATGCAGAAGCACATGCTGAAGACGATAAAAAGTTTGAAGAACTTGTAGCTGCTCGTAACCAAGCTGACGCTTTAGTTCACGGTACACGTAAGCAAATTGAAGAAGCTGGCGATGCATTACCAAACGAAGACAAAGAAGCAATTGAAGCTGCTGTTGTAGATTTAGAAGCTGCAATTAAGAGCGACAATAAAGAAGAGATTGAAGCTAAAACTCAAGCTCTTGCTGAAAAGTCTCAAAAACTAATGGAAATTGCTCAAGCGAAAGCACAGCAAGGTTCAGCAGACGCTGGCGAACAACAGTCAACTAAGCAAGACGACGACGTTGTTGATGCAGAGTTCGAAGAAGTGAAAGACGACAAGTAATTGTTGCTACCGCTTCTCGCTAGCCAAAAGTACTTAACTCAGTTAGGTGTTTAGGTTAGGATGAACAATTGAGGCGCGCGAGCAATAGCTTGTCGCGCCTTTTGCATGTATTCAAGGTTTAAAAATTCAATGATAAATCGATGCGATTTATCGATTTATCCTGCAGCTTACGCTGTAAACAGAAAAGAGTAGTGTGATAGATATGTCAAAACGCGATTATTACGAAGTCCTCGGCGTAAGCAAAGATGCGAGTGAGCGAGACATAAAAAAAGCGTATAAACGCTTAGCGATGAAATATCATCCAGATCGTACCGCAGGCGATAAAGATCTCGAAATAAAATTTAAAGAAGTTAAAGAAGCGTACGAAATTTTAACCGACGATCAAAAACGTCAAATGTATGACCAACATGGTCACGCAGCCTTTGAACAAGGTGGTGGCGGTGGTCACGGTGGTTTTGGTGGCGGACATGGCGACTTTGGTGATGTATTTGGCGATGTATTTGGCGATATTTTTGGTGGCGGCGGTGGGCGACGTCAATCTCGTCAACAACGTGGATCTGATTTACGTTACAACATGGACTTAAGCTTAGAAGAAGCTGTTCGTGGTAAAGAAGTTGAAATTAAAGTACCTACATGGGTTGGTTGTGAGGCATGTGATGGCAGTGGTGCTAAAGCGGGTTCTAAACCTAAAACATGTACTACATGTCATGGTGCTGGCCAAGTGCAAATGCGCCAAGGTTTCTTTGCTGTTCAGCAAACGTGTCCAACGTGTCAGGGACAAGGTCAAATTATTTCAGACCCTTGTAACAGTTGTCATGGACAAGGCCGCGTAGAAAAAACTAAAACGCTTTCAGTTAAAATTCCAGCTGGCGTTGATACAGGCGACCGTATTCGCTTAACGGGTGAAGGCGAAGCCGGAATGCATGGCGCACCATCGGGCGACTTGTATGTGCAAGTATCGGTTCGTGAACATGAAATATTTGTACGTGAAGCGAATAATTTATATTGTGAAGTACCAATTAGCTTTACTACAGCAGGCCTTGGTGGCGAAATTCAGGTGCCAACACTTGATGGTCGTGCAAAACTTAAAATACCGTCTGAAACTCAAACGGGCAAAATGTTCCGTATGCGTGGCAAAGGTGTTAAGTCTGTACGCAGTGGTGCCCAAGGCGATCTAATTTGTAAAGTGGTAATCGAAACGCCAGTTAATCTTAACGAGCGTCAACGTGAACTACTTCAAGAGTTAGATGAAAGCATGGGCACTGATAGCTCTAAAAACCGTCCTAAAGAGCAAGGCTTTTTTGACGGTGTTAAAAAGTTTTTTGATGATTTAACTAAATAAATTTAAATTATTATGAACAAAAAAACGACGCTTTTAGCGTCGTTTTTTTTGCTTTAAACTTAATTTTTGTTACTGTGAATAAAAAAGATGAAACAGCATGACACCAGCAATAGATCTACTTAAAAAGCAAAAAAAAACCTTTGAAGTACTCAGTTATGAGCACGATAAGAATAATAGCCACTACGGGCTTGAAGCCGTTGAAAAGTTAAATTTAGACAGTGCACAAGTATTTAAAACCTTAGTACTTGAAACACATGAAGGGCAACTGATTGTTGCTGTAACGCCTGTATCTCAACAAGTTAATTTAAAACAGTTAGCTAAATTATGTGGGGCTAAAAAAGTAATTATGGCTGCCCCACAAAAAGTACAAGTTAGTACCGGTTATATTTTAGGAGGGGTGAGTCCGCTTGGACAAAAAAAACGTCTAGCTACGTTTATTCATAGTAGTGCTTCTCTCTTTGACACTATTTATGTGAGCGCCGGAAAAAGAGGCTTAGAAATAGCACTCTCGCCAACTGATTTAGCCTTATTGACCAATGCAAAATTTGGCGATTTATAAATTTTATTTTTATAATTACCTTCTATACCAAAAATTAATTTAAGTAAGGCCATTTGCTCAATCCCCTATTTATAACTACATTGGGAGTATCTTTATACCGTTAATATTTAATACCAAACGGTATTACACTTTTTGTATACGGCTGTTTGTATGAACCTTTTAGATGTAGATTATTTTGCGATACTAGTGGCTGCACTGTCTTCTTTTATGCTTGGCGGTATATGGTATTCAAAAGCTCTCTTTAAAAATGCATGGCTAGAAAGTATTGGCTTAACTGATCTGGATTTACAATCGGCTAACCCTAAGTTGATATTTGGTGGCAGTTTTTTTTTAGTTTTTATAGCGGCTTTAATGCTATCTCTTTTTTTAGGTAAGGATGCAAGCGTAGGTGAAAGTATAGGAACCGGCTTCGTGATCGGCTTTTTTTGGATTAGTAGCTCATTAGGATTGAGTTATATATTTGAGCAACGCCCTCTAAAGCTTTTTTTAATTAACGGGGGGTACCATATTTTACAATTTTCGTTAATGGGGCTCATTTTAGGGGTATGGCCGTAAGATTTAAATAATCAGCAAATCCAAATTTGATCCTTATCTACGAGTAGAGTAGTTTTATATAATCCCATTATACAATTTGGTAAAGAAACTAATGAAAATATTAGTTGTTGATGATATGCCACTCATGCGACACGTATTAATTAATATGCTTAGAAAACTAGAGTATAGCAATATCGTTGAAGCAACTGATGGATTGCAAGCTTTGGTATTTCTGCGTAATCAACATTTCGATTTGGTTATTACTGACCTTCATATGCCAAAAATGGATGGAGTTAGTTTACTTACTAACATTCGAAAAGATAAAGAACTCGCTGATATTCCCGTTTTAATGGTTACTTGTGAAGACAGTACAGATAAAGTTAAGCAAGTTATTGCAGCTAAAGTATCAGGATTTATAGTCAAACCTTTTAATATGAATGTATTGTCATCTCAGTTAAACCGCTTCTTTTTTAAAGATTAGGATGTGTTTATTTTATAAAGGTTATATGTAATGGGGCTTTATAGATTAAGTCTGCCGTATCTAAATTCTAAGTCAGAGGTGGTAACCTTTACCCATCTAAACTGATATAATTGCTAATTACTCTTTATATAATACCGCAGGACGTAATGGCAAAACCCAACAAAAAAGGCCCTACTAAAACGGTTGATATTTTTTGCTCTGCTTGTAAAGCCTCTTTATTTAAATATCGAAAAGGGGGGAAAGGAGCATTAGTTAAGTGCTTTAAAGAGCGTATTAGCCAAGACTTTACAACAGAGGCTTGTATTTGCCCTAACTGTAGCCGACCATTTGCCCGAGAAGCGATTATTCGCGGTGCGCCTGCCTATAAAATAATTGGCGGCAAAGTAACCTTTAAATAAGGTATATGAAGTAATACCAAACCGCAATAATACTTAATTAAGCGAATAAGTATAAAGCCTTGTGCATGCGGACATATGGCCTTGTTAGAATTTACCATATTGATAGAATCGCCCGGTTTGCTGTTTCAATGAATGAAAAAATACCCTCCCCATGGATCGGGCCAGTTTATTGGGTTATTTAAAAATGGATAAAGGATAGTTTCGTGATAGCACTCTTATTTGACATCATAGGCATGACAGGTACTTTTTTAGTAGTTGGTTCATTTTTTTTACTGCAGCTAGGTAAAACATCTCCAGCTAGCTTAACGTATAATATGATGAATTTAACAGGGGCAATTTTACTGTTAATTAGCCTTTGTTATAACTTTAATTTAGCGAGCTTTGTAATCGAGATATTTTGGATTGCAGCGTCGTTAATTGGCTTATATAAATATGTTAAAAATAGATCAACATTAGCTACAAATTAATTGTTTTTTAATTTAATGCTAAACAGATCGCTGTAAACATAGTTGTTTACGGCGATTTTTGTTTTTAAACACTTTAAAACTGTTGTTAACAAAAAGTTTATATCTCTGCTAGAGATTAGCCGTTACACTAGCGCCCTAAAATTTTCTTGGCTATTTTTTGCGAGTTCTTCATGTTTTCTTTTTCTAAAAAATTCATTACTGTTTGTGTGTTACTCGTACTTATATTAGTTGTTACGTTTTGGCTTGGTCGTTCTCATGATGTTGAGCAAGCAACCTACCAGGCTGAGCGCCAAGTTACGCAATTAAATAACTATATTGATACTGAGCTTGCTCGTTTTTCTGCTATTCCCCAGTTACTTACCTATAACTCGTTAATGATAGACTTTGTAGATGCGCAGCCACAGCACTATAACGCTATTAATAACTACCTTGCTGATATTCAACAAGCTAGCGGTGCCTCAGATATTTTTGTTCTAAATACTCAAGGCGAAGTTATTGCCAGTAGTAATTGGCAAGCAGATTATACTTTTTTAGGTAGCAACTTTGCGTTTAGACCTTATTTCAAACGTGCATTTGCAGGCGAAAAAGTAGCGTACTTTGCATTAGGCATGCGCTCTAAAGAGCGTGGTATTTACTTTTCACAAGCAGTATATCGCGACAATAAAGCCATTGGTGTTGTTGTGTTAAAAGTGAATGTAAGTAAATTTGAGGATGACAGAGAGCTTCTAAATACTTCAAAGGGTAGTCACTTTTTTTTGCAGCTTGCAGATGAGGTAATTGCAATGTCAGATATGCAAACGTGGCGATTAAACAGCTTCACTGAGCTTGATATAACCATGCGCAGAGATATTAAATCTCGTCGGGCTTATTTAGATCATCAGCCTTTGTATATTAAGCAGTTTCAATTTTCTAATGAAGGTATTAAACATTTAAAAATAGATAAAAAACTTTACGTAATGTCGCAAAGACCTTTACGATATTTTAATGCCACAATGAACGTACTCGTTGATATAACAAAAGTTAATTCAGCTCAACTGCCTCGCTTATTTTGGGTATTTATTATCTGTAGCTTAGTTATTATTATTAGTTATATTTTATTAACTCGGTTTGCGGGTTATAAAAAGCTGGTGTACTCCAGACATAGCCTTGAACTTGAAGTCCTTGAGCGCACTCAGGCTTTGGAAAAAGTACAAACGGCTTTAGTGCAGTCTGCAAAGCTTGCGACAATAGGACAGCTAAGTGCAGGAATCAACCACGAAATAAACCAGCCGCTCAGTGCTATTAATACTTATTTAGCTTCGGCAAAGCGTTTATTAGCTAAAGGAAATACTTCAGCACTTGGTGAAAGCTTAGTAGTGATTGAGGGATTAGTTAATCGAGTGCACCAAATTGTAGGTCAGTTAAAGCATTTTAGTAAACCTTCAAAAATGCAGCTCAGACCTTACCCTCTTGCAGGGCTTGTTAATAACGCATTAATGATTTCTAGCGCGCAGTTAAAGCAAGATAACGTACAAGTAGAGCCACCTCAGTTTGATGAAACAGTCGTTGTGTGGGTCGATTCGCTTAAATTTGAACAAGTACTGGTTAATTTAATTACTAATGCTAGCCAAGCTATGAATGGCGCAATTATTCGTAACTTAAGTTTTCAGCTGGAGTGTTTTGAAGAGCGAGTAAAACTGTCGATTTTAGATACTGGCTCTGGTATTGAGCAACATGCATTTGGTAATTTATTTGAACCTTTTTATAGTACTAAATCAAGTAAAGGTTTAGGCCTTGGTTTATCTATATCAAAACAAATAATAGATTCGTTTAATGGTTGTTTGAGCGCGCACAATCGAGTTGAAGGCGGGGCTGAATTTATAATTAGCCTCTCTAACAGGCAGGAAAATAAAGATGATTGACAGCTCTCCATGTAATCACATAATAGTCATTGATGATGAAGCAATGATCAGAGACTCTTTAAAGCAATTGCTCACTCTCGAAGGATACACCGTTGAGTGCTTTAATGACGCAAGTACCGCTCTTAGCAAACTCAATAGGCGCTTTGCTGGAGTTGTGCTGAGCGATATAAATATGCCGAACATGGATGGCTTAACGCTTTTAGAGCAAATAACGGCTTTTGATAGTGAGCTCCCTGTAATATTTTTAACTGGCTACGCTGATGTATCGATAGCAGTTAAAGCGATGCAATTAGGTGCGTATGATTTATTTGAAAAACCAGTTAACGAACATCTTCTTGATTGCATAGCACGAGCGTGCGACAAACGAAGCCTTGTTATGGAGAACCGCGCATTAAAAGTGGCTGTACAGAAAACCTCAGCCCCAGGTGTACGCATACTAGGTGACACACCTAAAATGCAACACATGATGCACTTATTAAACACAATTATAGATACCCCAACCGATGTAATGATTGAAGGTGAAACTGGCACAGGTAAAGAACTTGTAGCGCGGTATCTACACGATCAGAGTAATCGCTCTAGCTGTAATTTTGTTGCTATTAATTGTGGCGCAGTACCAGAGCAGTTAATAGAAAGCGAATTGTTTGGTGCAGCAAGTGGTGCCTATACAGGGGCTACTCAAAGTCGAAAAGGTAAGTTTGAATATGCACAAGGTGGTACGGTCTTTTTAGATGAAATAGAAAGCACTCCAATGGCACTGCAAGTTAAGTTATTACGCGTATTAGAAGAGCGAAAAGTAACACCTGTAGGCGATAACAAAGCAATTGATTTAAACATCAGAATTGTTGCAGCTACAAAAGTAGACTTACTTGCGTTAGTTGAAAAGGGTGATTTTAGAGCTGATTTATACTACAGACTTAGTTTGGTTAACGTTAATATTCCGCCATTACGAGAGCGAAAAGCTGACATATTACTTTTGTTTAAACACTTTAGCTCTATTGCTGCAACTCGCTATCATAAGCCGCCGGCGGCAGTAAATTACGAAATACAACAGCGGTTAGTTGCCTATGACTGGCCGGGCAATGTGAGAGAGCTAAGAAATCAAGCAGAGCGAGCTGTATTACTTGGTGCCGAACTTGCCTTTGCTGAAGTTAAAACACAACAATTAGGTGGCTTATCTCCCGATTTAAGCTTATCTGAAAAAGTCTCTTTTTATGAGCAGTCACTTATTGAGTACGCGCTTGAGCAAAACCACGGCAGTATTAAAAACACCATGGAAACACTGCAAATTGCCCGTAAAACACTTTACGATAAAATGAGTAAATACAATCTTAATAGAGATATGTTTACTGACTAAATGTGTGGGTTTGGTGACAAGACCCACTTTCTTATGTGCGGTAATTCACACGTTTTTATTTAAATCAAACGATTTATTTTAGTAAGCTATTGAAATAGGTTGCTTTTATACACTTGGCAGTAAAGTTGCCTTATTAGCGCTACAACAAGTAGATTCTAATAATTAGGGCACACGATGACAAAAACTACACACACCTGTATTTTATTTCTATCCTATGGTTGCTTAGCTACGTTTTCACACACATCTTTTGCTGCAGAGTACGCTGTATACGGTAAAGCTGAAGTACAAATTGCCAGTACTGATACGGGCATAATGCGTTATGCCGAAGAGGGTACTCAAATTGAAGCGCCATACTCGCGTATTGGTATTAAGGGCGATCATAAACTTAACGAATATTTAAGTGCTGTTTTTAAATATGAGGTACAAGTTAAAGGTTTTGAAGAAGATGATACGCAAGAGCCTTTTACTGCACGTAATACTTATTTAGGTTTAAAAGGCGCTTTTGGTGAAGTTGTTGTAGGTCGTAACGACACTCGCTTTAAATACTCTGAAGGTAAACTCGATAACTTTAACGAAACTCAAGCCGATATGGCACAGGTTATTGCAGGTCAAGACCGCCTTGGCGATACTATAACTTACACCTCAAACTATTGGCATAATATGCAGTTTTCATTTACTTATGCGCCAAAAGATGACAATAAAGACGATAAAGCAGGCTTTGCTGCTACGCTTATTTATGGCGACCGTAATTTAAATAATACGCCATATTACTTATCGTTAAGCCATGTTGATTCACTTAATAATATTACTGCAAGTAGAATTGCCGGTGTTTATAAGTTCGAACAATTACAACTTGGTGCGCTGTACCAGCATTCAGAATCAGTAGATGGCAGTAAGTCGGGCAATGGTTACGTATTAAGTGCCAGTTATACACTTGATAAGTGGGTGCCAAAAGTTCAGTTTGCAAAGGATGACTCAACTCTTCGTCAAGCATCTGAGGCAACGCAATGGAGCACAGGCCTTGATTATGTATTTGATAAGCAAACTACAGCTTATCTTTTATATACCGATCTTAATTTAGAAGA
Organism: Pseudoalteromonas sp. NGC95; assembly: GCF_015864705.1. Taxonomy (NCBI): domain Bacteria; kingdom Pseudomonadati; phylum Pseudomonadota; class Gammaproteobacteria; order Alteromonadales; family Pseudoalteromonadaceae; genus Pseudoalteromonas; species Pseudoalteromonas sp. NGC95. Next base: position 146,417 of record NZ_JADYWR010000007.1, on the reverse strand, counting down.
ACAAGACGACAGCAGTGTTGCGCTTGGTCTTAAATACAAGTTTTAGAGGCTAGCCATGACAGATAATATATTGACGCAAGAACCAGATAAGAACAGACATTTTCAATGGCTTTTTTTAGTACTGGGCCCTTTAGTAATGCTATTAACATGTTTACTTGATCCGCCAACAGGAATGTCGGTTGCGGCATTTAAAACCGCAGGTTTAGCGTTTTGGATGGCATCGTGGTGGGTAAGTGAAGTTGTACCAATTCCGGCAACTGCATTGCTACCACTGGTTATATCACCACTGGCTGACATAGCAGCAATAAAAAGTGTGGCTGCGCCATATGCACACCCGTTAATCTTTTTATTTTTAGGCGGATTTTTAATCTCAATTGCTATGGAGCGTTGGGGTTTACATAAACGTATTGCATTAAGCACCATGTTATATGCGGGTAAAAAACCAAGTTTACAAATTTTAGCTATGATGCTTGTTACTGCATTTTTATCTATGTGGATGTCTAATACTGCGACAGCCGTAATGATGTTGCCTATTGCACTTTCAATTACCAATTTGGTTAAGCAATCAGACCCAAGTAATGAAGGGTTTGGCAAAGCATTGCTACTATCAATTGCTTATGGTGCAAGCATTGGTGGTATTGCTACTTTAATTGGTACACCGCCTAATGCATTAATGGCTGCATACCTATCTGACAGTTACCAAATTGAAATAGGCTTTGCTCAGTGGATGATTGTAGGCGTACCACTGTCTTTAAGTATGCTTATTATTAGTTGGGTTTGGCTTACCAAATTTGCGTATAAAGTAGATGCTAATGTTAAAAACGATCAAAAAATTGATACCAAAGCGGTATTTTCTGAACAGTTAAAAAAGCTTGGAATAATGCAACGCGCAGAAAAAGGCGTATTGTTTGTATTTGTGCTTGCTGCACTTTGCTGGATATTTAGACCTTTATTGGGTGATATAACAGGTCTTAAAATTTCAGATACTACAATTGCAATTGCTGCTGCATTACTGCTGTTTGTAATGCCTGCTAATAAAGGCAGTGATGAGCGTATTCTTGATTGGCAAAACGCCTCACAAGTGCCTTGGGGCGTATTGCTATTGTTTGGGGGCGGACTTACGCTTGCATCTCAAATTAAATCGTCAGGTCTTGCCGAGTTTATTGCTCACATGATTGAAGGCGCAAGTGCGATTCCTCTTGTTATGAGCGTACTTGTTGTGGTTGCTTTAATTACATTTTTAACTGAGATCACTAGCAATACAGCGACTGCAGCTGGCTTTCTTCCTTTGTTAGGACCCGTTGCAGAGTCTATAACAGGTTCGCCTTTGGTTTGGGTTATTCCTGCAGCTATAGCGTGTAGTTGTGCGTTTATGATGCCGGTAGCGACACCACCAAACGCTATTGTGTTTGGCTCAGGGCAAATTCAAATGCGCGACATGATAAGAGCCGGCTTTGTGCTAAATATTGTCGCCATTGTATTAATTACGCTAGTGACAATGACTATCGCAGCGCAAGTATTTGGCTTTTAAAGCTATACTAAATTAGTTCCAACCAGTAGCTTTGTTTATATTTACAGTTTTAAACAAAGCTACTCTTTATACTTATTTATATTGCTCAAGAAGCTCTTTTTTAGATAATTAGTGTTATTGCTCGAAAAACAGAACAAGGTTATAGTCTGCGGTAACTTTAAAAATTGAGTAATCTATTTTGAGCACCGACACATCACAGGCAATGCCTTTAATTCCCCAATTTGATGAATTGCAAAAAAGCTTTCTCGAAACACCTTACTTGCCAATTGATAAACGTCTCGTTTTATTAAAAAAACTCCGTGTACGTATTGTTGAACTTGAGCAAGAGCTAGTGGATGCTGCTTCAAAAGACTTTGGTTACAGAACCGCTTTCGATACTCTACTTGGCGATATATTGCCTACGGTTCAAACACTCGCGCACATTATCAAAAAGCTACCAAAATGGGCAAAGCCAAGTAATCGCTCTGTAGGTTTAAGTTTGTGGCCTTCAAAAGTAAGTGTTAATTACCAACCTAAAGGTGTGGTTGGTATTATTGCACCGTGGAATTACCCCATTCAGTTAGCGTTAGTACCTGTGCTTACCGCCATAGCTGCTGGTAATAGAGTTATGCTCAAATTAAGCGAGTTTACACCTCACACAAACGTCGTTATCGAAAAAATATTTAAAGACGACATGCAAGCGCATTGCAAAATAATACAAGGCGGTAGCGACGTAGCCGCGCAGTTTTCATCACTGCCATTTGCTCATTTATTATTTACGGGGTCATCGGCCGTTGGTAAATTAGTAATGGCGTCAGCGAGTCGTAATTTAACACCAGTAACGCTCGAACTCGGTGGTAAATCGCCAGTTATTATTACGCAAAATGCCGATATTAAAAAAGCGGCGCAAGCTTTACTGTTTGGAAAAATGGCCAACGCAGGGCAAATATGCGTTGCTCCCGACTACGTATTTGTACCTAAAGAGCTTGAGCATCAGTTGGTTCAGCAATTATGCGAGCTTTATAAAAAGCACTTTAAAGACGGTGTTGAAGGTAAAAACTTAACTTCTATTATTAGCGATGCACACTATAAACGTTTAGCAACCTATTTAGAGCAAGCACAAGAGCTTGGCGCAAACATTATTAAGCCACTTGAGCAAAACCAGCAAGATGAGCAAAAACATCGTATGGGGCTGCACTTAGTGACTCAAGTTACTGACGAAATGCAGCTTATGCAAGATGAGTTATTTGGCCCAATACTACCAATAATGAGCTATGACAAGCTCGACAGCGCAATTGACTATATTAAAGCCCATCACCACCCGTTAGCGCTTTATATTCTAGGGCAAGATAAGCACGCTCAAGAATACATTATGAAGCAAACAATCAGTGGCACTGTGGCAATAAACGACACGTTAGTGCAAGTAACTGCTGACGATGCGCCTTTTGGTGGTGTAGGGCATTCAGGAATGGGGCATTATCATGGCATAGAAGGGTTTTTAACGTTTAGCCATGCTAAAAATACGTTAGTATCGGGCTCGTTTAATCCTCGTATTGTTATGCTGCTAAAACAAAGCAAACTTCTTATTAAGCTACTAAAGTGGCTTTACATAAAATAAGAGTGTGTTGATTTTGTAAAGTTGAATAGATTTTTAACTTGCTAAATCAAGATATTAAAAAGGCTGAATTACGTTATGTAATTCAGCCTTTTTAGATTAGTTTCAAACTAAGGTCTTAAACTCTTAAACTTTAAAATAAGACTTTAAAATAAGCGACCTTCGCCAGCATAGGTACCCACTTGTATTTTTGCATAAATGGCATCGGCTTTTTCTTTAGCTTCTTCAATTTCTTTAGGCAGCATTTTACGCTCATCAAGTTTGCGGCTATGACTCGCTTGCATATTGCCGTTGTACTCAGCGATAGTATTCCAAATGTATGACTTTTCTAAATCTTTTGGCATACCTAGCCCTTCAAAATACATGAGGGCTAAATTGAATTGTGCTAAAGAGTAATTGTTTGCAGCTGCTTTTTCGTACCAGTTGCGTGCCGCTTCATAATCTCGCGTAACGCCCACGCCATTAGAATACATTACACCTAAATTAAACTGAGCCGCAGGCAGGTTTTTATTGGCTGCTTTTTCAAATAAGGTAACAGCCATTTGGTGATCAAGCTTTACGCCTTTACCTTCGTCGTATAAAACAGCTAACGCAAACATTGAATCCGGATGGTTCTTTTTAACGCCTTGTTGATAAAGCGCAGCTGCTTTGCGGTAATCGCGTGTTACACCATATCCACCTTCGTATAATTTAGCTAGTTCGTAAATTCCTGGCGCAAAACCTTTATCTGCAAGGTATTGAAATTCTTTTAGGGCGACTGCAAATTCACCTTCGTTAGCTGCTCTTATGCCATCTTCTAATGTTGCATGAGCGAAAGGGCTGGCAAGTAAAACGCCAGCAAGAACGAGTGCTTTCAAATTAAACTGTGACATATTAATGTCTCCAATTAGTAATAGTTACGATAGGTTTTAGGGCCAGTATATCTTGCCGCGATTAAATAGCGCCTAAATAGAACAAGTTTTAATCCCGAAAGGTAAACAGACTTTAGTTAAATGCTAAATTATTAAATTTTTGCACTATTTGCGCATTTTAAACGTTTAATACTCAATGCATTTAAGTAGAGACTAAATCGGTTATTATAAATAGATGCAAAAAAGGGTGTCTACTGTTATGTTTTACGCCAGCTTTAGCGCAAACGCAAGGCGATACCTTATCAGATCGTGCGTATAAAATGTAAATAATAGCGCGGTGGGCTTTTAAGGTAAGTAAACGAGTTTAAGAAGTGTAAGATACAGATTTTATAGAAAATTTAAAGAAATAAAAAAAGCCCGTTAGGGCTTTTTTGAGTCATATTAACCGTCACTAATATGAGCAATGTAGCAAGTAAATGTGATATTTGATGTTATTACTTGGGTCGAGTAAGTAATAACACGAAGCGGCACGCTCTTCTTTTAATGTGTCAGCATCCTTGCTGAATTTTCTTCCGTAGGCACTGAGGTCGTTACACTGTGTTTGTGCGAACGATTATCAGTTAGATCTAAATGCAAGTCAATGCTTAAATGATAATTATTATCAAATGAGTTTTGAGCTTTGCCACAATCTAAATAATAGAGAAGGTTATGCTTAATAATTTCAAAGCAAAAAAACTAAAACAGATATGCCTTGCTGTAAGTATGTTGTTTTTATGTAGTTGTTCGGCATCTTTTACTTACAATAATTTGAGTTGGCTTTCATCGTTTTGGGTTGACGATTATGTTGATTTAAATAAAAAGCAAAATACACAGCTAAAAAACATAATTACAACAACACAAAATTGGCACCGAACTACCCAGTTACCCGCCTACAGACAAGACATACAAAATATAAAAGTATTGTTTAACCAAACATTGGAGGCTAAACAATTAAAAACACAGGTTGTGCTTGCAAAACAACATTGGCAGAACCTACTTGGGTACGCAAAACTGCCTTTAGCTGAACTTGGGGCAACCTTATCAAGTGAGCAAAGAGGTGAGCTTTTAAACAATATCCAAATAAAAATTAACGACGAACGCGAAGAGTTTAACGAACAAACCCCGCTTGAGCGAAAAAGTGAGCGTTTGGAAGAGCAATTTGAATACTACGAGCAGTGGATAGGCAAGCTTAATAAACAACAAAAAACGCTGATTAAATTAACTAATGAGCAACATCAAGATGCAGGAGCGCTGTGGTTAGAGTACAAGCAAAACCGTTTGAATGCAGCCAAACAGGTATTCACAAATGCTGAAATTACAAAAAAAGAATTTATAAATCAGTTAAGTACGGTTATTGAAGAGCGCGAACTTTATATGAGCGACGCACTATTGAAAAGCAACGAAGCAAACTTAAATTTATATATAAATTTACTCTACGAATTAAACCTAACTCTAAATGATAAACAACGCCAAAGCGTTAATGATCAATTTGATGAGTTAATTGAGACCTTAAACGATATAATAGAAAACTAAATTGTGCGTGAATTATTAAGTTTTAAATTAGCTGTTTAGGCTGGTTTGTTTTTAAACGCAAAAAATGCTTTTTAAAGGGCAATATATGGTTACAGATTTGAAAAGTATCTTAAACACTTGGTATCTCAATAGGGACAACCAAGAATGGGTTTTAGCTACTTTGTACAAAATTGAAGGCTCTAGCTACAGAAAATTAGGGGCTATGATGCTTATTTCGAGCCTAGGCGAGCGCTTGGGCATGCTTTCAGGAGGCTGTTTAGAAGCTGACATACAGCGCCACGCTAAACAAGTAATGAGTACTTTAACCAGTAAAACCATTAGTTATGATGCCACCGATGAAGACGATTTAACATTTCAACTTGGCATTGGTTGTGGGGGCATAGTACACATTTTACTGCAGCCCATTCACAAAGCTAATGACTATTTACAGTTAGAGCTTGTATCTAAAGCACTTAATGAGAATAAACCAGGGCGATACCTTCAACAAGTAAGCCCCATTTTGCCAGCCGGCAGTGGTGTATTTACGCAAAATGATGAGTTACATGGTTTATCAATGAACCGCAAAGCGCAGTTGGTAGAATTACAAGGCGCTACGTGCTTGCAAACCTCTATTTATCCACCGCCTCATTTATTAATAGTGGGTGGTGGGGCCGATGCAGTTCCGGTTTATACATTTGCCAAACAACTTGGTTGGAGTGTAACTGTATGGGATACACGTGCTGCCAATGCAAAAAGGCAATACTTTAAAAATGCAGATGCTATTTTGCGCTTCGCACCGAGTGAGTTAAAAGAATATTGCATAACTAATAAAGTAGATGCTGCTATTTTAATGGCTCACAGCGTTGAACTTGACGCCAGTACGTTGGCTCAATTTAAAGATGTTTCTTTTAAATACATAGGGTTATTGGGTCCTAAGCACAGACGTGAACAAGTTTTAGAGCACGCAAATACGCGTGTTTCACAAATAAAGTCTCCTGTTTTTGGGCCTGTCGGTTTAAATTTAGGCGGCGACTCGCCAGAGAGTATTGCACTATCGCTGATCAGTGAAATACATGCAGTGCTGTGTGACAAAAACGCCCAATCGCTAAGCCATTGGGGGCAGGAGCCGTGCTAATTGCAAAAGTTGTTTTAGCCGCAGGTCAATCATCTCGCTTTAACGGCTGTAAATTAACGGCTGATATCGGGTTTGGCAAAACAATGATTGAGCATGCAGTAAATACACTTCAAGCACTTGATGACACGCCGGTGTATGTAGTTACCGGGGCATGGCATAAAGAAGTATCACAAGCACTGGCAGGTTATAAAAACATAGAGCTCATTGAGAACAAGCAATGGAGCCAAGGTTTAGGTAATTCAATCGCGATAGCTTCTCAAACAGTGTTTAAAAATAAGTCCTTTGATGGGATTTTATTTATGCTCGCGGATCAGGTTGAGCTAAAAGTAGCACACTTAAGTGAGCTAGTTACTGGTTTTACACGTAATCCATCGCGCTGGTGCGCAAACTATGGCGAGCGTTTAGGTGTACCCGCTATATTCCCAGCGGTTGATTTATCTCAGCTTGCAAGCTTAACTTCAGATAGAGGTGCACAGCAATTACTGCGCTCCAGCAGTGAGGACGTCAATACAATTAGTTTACGTAGTGCGAGTTTAGACATAGATACTCAAAAGCAGCTAAGTAATTTTATAGCTAAAAATGAGTGAGAAAATAGTAGTAGGGCAAAATAAGTTTTAGCTGCGCTAACGCTTTAGTGCAGTGGTTATGGTATTTAGCTGTTAATGTAGCTGATGCGGTAACTATATGTGTTATGGATTAGTAGTTACAACAATCTTAACTGTTATAACCCGTATTTAAATTAAATAATTTAAACACGGGTTATAAAGCTTAATCAAGGGGCAAGCTATGGTGACGTTTACAATTAATGGCAAGGTGGTTGAATCACACGCAAGTGAAGATACACCATTGTTATGGGTTATTCGTGATGAAATTGGATTAAAAGGTACGAAGTTTGGTTGCGGTATTGCAATGTGTGGTGCGTGTACGGTGCATTTAGATGGGCAAGCAACTCGCTCATGTGTTTTACCAATTGGCGCAATTGCAGGAAAAAACATTACCACAATTGAAGGGCTTAATAACGAACACCCACTTCAAAAAGCATGGGTTGAAGAGCAAGTACCACAGTGCGGTTACTGTCAGTCGGGACAAATAATGCAAGCTGCTACATTACTGGCAGCTAATCCAAGTCCTTCAGATGAAGAAATAGTAAGCCATATGAATGGTAACTACTGTCGCTGTATGGCTTATAAACGTATTAAAACTGCTATTCAACGCGCTGCAGATGAGTCACAAAGTGTAGTAAATATATTTGATCCAAATGCACAAGACGCTTAACTGGAGCCGATAATGAAAAAATTATTTCAAAAAAATAGCGAAACCGTTAATTTAAATCGTCGCTCGTTTATGATTGGCACTGCTAGCGCAGGCTTAGTCATGGCGTTTGCCCCTGCGTTATTTTCGGGTTCGGTCAGTGCAAAAGAATCAATTGCGCAACAAGCTTTCTCACCAACCATTTGGTGGACTATGAGCACCGACGGCGCCGTAGAAGTAAGTATTGCAAAAGCTGAAATGGGTCAACATATTGGTACTGCTCTTGCGCGCATTGTGGCTGATGAGCTTGAATGTGATTGGGATAAAGTATCAATTACCTACGTAGATACCCATGAAAAATGGGGCTTTATGGTAACGGGTGGTTCGTGGTCTGTATTTCAAAGCTTTAAGCCATTATCTCAAGCCGGCGCTGCGGGTCGAATTGCATTAATAGAAGCTGGAGCTAAAATGCTCGGCGTGCCTGCAGACAAATGTCGTGCTGAAAAGGGCTATATTATTGCAGGCGAAAAATCGGTTAGTTATGCTGACATAGTTAAAAAAGGCGAGTTTAATCGTACATTTACCAGTGATGAAGTTGCAAACCTTCCACTAAAACCGGCTAATAAACGTCATTTAACAGGGCTTAAACAAGACTTTAAAGCGCTTGATATACCAGCCAAAACAAATGGTACAGCAGTATATGGGATAGATGTAGAAGTTGAAGGCATGCTGTACGCGCGACCAGTAATACCGCCAACCCGTTATGGCAGTACAGTAACAAACGTTGACGATAGTGCAGCAAAAGCTATTAAAGGTTACAAAGGCTATGAAATTTTAAATGACCCTAGTAACACAGTGCAAGGCTGGGTTGTTGTATTAGCTGATAGTTACCCAAGTGCCATTAAAGCAGTAGATGCTTTAAAGGTGAGTTACAAAAAGGGTGAGTCAGCAAATATATCTGAAGCTGATATTCAAAAAGAAGGTAAGCGATTATGCGAGCAACGCGACTCGGGTACTTTATTTGTTGATCAAGGCGATATAAAGAAAACCCAAGCAGACGCCAGTGAGTCGTTAGAATCAATGTATACCACAGCGACAGCGAGTCATTATCAGCTAGAGCCATTAAATGCGGTTGCAGAATTTAAAGACGGAAATTGGATTATTCATACTGGTAACCAATGGCAGTCACTTACGTTACCTGCGCTTGCTAAAGCACTCGAAATAGAACAAAACAAAGTAATTATTCGTCCTTATTATTTAGGTGGTGGTTTTGGTCGTCGATTATTTGGTGACTGGACTGTACCTGCAGCTCTAACCGCAAAAGCAGTAGGTAAACCAGTAAAGCTGGTATTTACACGAGCAGACGATAGTTTATTCGATCAGTCTCGTTCTGCATCTGCTGCAAAAATGACAGCGTCGTTTGATAAAAACGGTACTTTTACTGGTTTAGAGCATGCATTTGCTGCAGGTTGGCCTACTAAAGCAATGGCACCAGGGTTTTTATCACCGGGTGTTGATGGTAAAGGTAAATTTGATGCATTTTCGGCATCAGGCGCTGATCATTGGTATAGCATGAGCAGTCACCGTGCACGCGCTATTAATAACGAAGTTGCACAAAGCACCTTTACTCCAGGTTGGTTACGTTCAGTAGGGCCTGGCTGGATTGCATGGAGCCTTGAGTCGTTTATTGATGAAATTGCCCATAAGCAAGGTAAAGATCCAGTTCAATTTAGAATTGAAATGTTAGACGGTAAAGGCAAGCAAGCGGGTAAAGCACCTGAGAGCGTTGGCGGAGCACTGCGCTTACGTAATGTGCTTAAAACGGTGTCTGATAAAGTAGCTTCTGTTAAATTAGCAAAAGATGAAGGCATTGGTTTTTCTGTAAGTTCAGGGCAAGAGCGTACCATGCCAGCATGGCTTGCAACCGCAGCGCATGTTCATGTTAACCGTGATAGTGGTAAAATAACGCTCAAAAAGCTCTATGTTGTTGTAGATGCTGGCTTAATAGTTCACCCAGATGGCGCACTGGCGCAAATTGAAGGTTCGTTACTATGGGGCAGCAGCCTTGCATTGCATGAATCAAATACGTATAAAGATGGGCAAGTATCAGCGACTAACTTTAATACTTATTTACCACTAAGAATGCAAGATGTGCCAGATATTGACATTGAATTTTTACAAAGTGATGAGTTTCCAGTTGGTTTAGGCGAACCTGGCGTTATAGGGGTTGCTCCTGCTATTGGTAATGCTGTATTTAATGCAGTAGGCGTACGTTTACGTGACCTACCAATGAAGCCAAGCGAACTTAAAAAAGGCTTGGAAGCGTAAAACAAAAATAACTAAAGGGGTATGCTTTATGCTGGCCCTTTAAGTTATTAAATATATTTATGTAATTATTATTTATGTATCAATAAGTAGCGTTGTTTATACCAATTTGCTTAATTAAATGATTAAGTATTATTGCAAATTGGTATTAGGTTGTTATTACGTGTTGATATTAGTTAAGGTTTATTTATGCTAATCGACCCAACAGGGCGAGAGTTTAGTTACTTACGTTTGTCTATTACTGATGTATGTAATTTTAAGTGTGTTTATTGTTTACCAGATGGTTATCAGGGCGGGCCAGACCGTGGCTTTCTCACAATTGATGAAATTAGCAACACGCTTAAAGCGTTTGCACACCATGGTATCGAAAAAGTAAGGATCACCGGCGGAGAGCCAACGCTTAGAAAAGATTTTATAGATGTTGTTCGCGCGGCAAAAGATGTCGCGGGCATAAAAAAAATTGCAATGACTACCAATGGTTTTTCCCTTCATAAGAATATTCATGACTGGGTAGATGCAGGCTTAAACGCCATTAATGTAAGCATTGATAGTTTAGATTCGCGCATGTTTAACACCATTACTGGGCATGACAAATTTACCTCAGTAATGAAAGGTATTGATACTGCGCTTGAAACGGGTATTGATTCGGTAAAAATAAATAGCGTGTTGATGAAGCAATACAACGCAAAAGAGTTTGATACATTTTTAAATTGGGTTAAACACCGTCCCGTTACCATCCGCTTTATAGAGTTGATGCAAACAAACGACAACAAAGCCTTTTTTGATGCTAACCATGTTTCTGGGCAAGTTTTAAAAACTCAGTTATTACAAACGGGTTGGCAGCAAGTTGCGCGTAGTGCATCAGCAGGTCCTGCTCAAGAGTTTGCTCATCCTGATTATCAAGGCAGAATTGGTTTGATCATGCCTTACAGCAACGACTTTTGTAGTACCTGTAACCGATTAAGGGTTACAGCAAAAGGGAATCTGCACTTGTGTTTGTTTTCTGAAGAGGGTATTTCGCTAAGAGAATATATGAACGACAGTTCAAACAGTGAATTAATGGCATTGTTATCTCGTTATATTAAAACCAAAAAGCCAACTCACCTTTTACACCAAGGTAATACAGGTATTACTACTAATTTATCCATGTTAGGTGGCTAGTTGTTAAAGCCACTTAGTGATATTAAAGCATCAAACGTGTTTCTAAAACACACTACATTATCCCTAAAATGTAAATAACTGGTTGTATCTACATGGTTTTATATCAACAAGGCTTGTTAAATTGTATTTTCACGTTAAACTTACTTTTTATTTTTATTAAGTGATTAGAATGGATATCGCGGCTCTTAATAGCACTAAATCATTAAGAAAGGACGTTCTGAGAGGGATGTGTCTTTGTTTTGGTTTTTTATCGGTAGGATTTGCGGGATTTAATTTAACCGTAAATAACTTTCCATTGCTTGGCTACATCGAAATCTGTTTTTCTATTTATTGTATATTTACTTATATTTCACTTATACGCCGTCCACTACAGTTTTGGCAATCCTTAATAATGTGTGTACTTATAACGCTAATTGTTATTTTAGGTACATCCTTAGCATCGCCTCGTAATGGTGTGTTTGTATGGTCATTTGCATTACCTATTTTGTACTACCTGTTATTAGGTAAACAATATGGTGTAATTTTCTCTGCAAATTTATTAGTTATCCAAGTGTTTATTTTAGGGAGTAAGTCTACACTTGCCCCCTTTGAAACTTTTAACTTATCCCTTAATCTACTCTGTGCTTATTTAAGTATTTGGGCGATTTCTCATGTTTTTGAAGGGAGCCGCTCACATTTTTCAAAGCGACTTAAAAATTTAGCGTTACTTGACCCATTAACGGGTGCAGGTAATCGCCTTTCAATGAACCACTACTTTGAAGTAGAACTACAAGATAAGTCACAGTTATATTTGTTTTTACTCGATTTAGACTTTTTTAAGCAGATAAATGATGAGCATGGCCATGGTGTCGGTGACCAAGTACTTATCGAAGTGGCCACTTTACTAAGAGTTGTGCTTGGTAGAGGGTATGTATTTAGAGTAGGCGGAGAAGAGTTTGCTTTATTTAGCTCTTTTGAAAATGATGAGGCTGCACTTAATACCGCTGAACAAATAAGAGCACGTTTTGAAAATACCACGTTTGACATTGACGGCCTTGCAATCAATGTTACAACCAGTATTGGTGTGGCAAAATTTAAAAGTACTAATTCATTGGAAAGCTTTGTAAACCAAGCAGATAAACAGTTATACAAAGCAAAACAATTTGGCCGCAATAAAGTGTACTGTAAGTTTAAAAAAGAACATGACTACGAAACGGTAGTTGCTTAAGCAGGATTACTTAATACATTTGCTCAAAATTGGGGATCCCGTTTTCCCAAATCGGTTTATCTTTTCCTAAATGCTCGCGCACAGCATCAAAAAACAACCGGGTCCTCACTGGTAAATCTCGGTGCGGATATACGGCATACATCGCACTAAACTCCATCAGTTTTACATCGGTCAATAAAGGCACTAGCTTACCTTGTATTATTTCATCACCAATAATAAATGCAGGGGCAACAAAGTAAGTTGTTCCCGATAATGTTTTCATTAACAATGACTCGGCATCATTAGCACGAAACACACTTTTTATTTTTTGCTCGCAGCGTTCACCTTTACTATCGTAGTAATCTATGGTTTCTACTCGAATAGAATTACTGGCATAGCTTGCTGCTGGTAATTGCGCTAACTCTTCGATTGTTTTTGGCATACCGTAAGTTTCAATAAACTGCGGTGCAGCTAAAATTAATAATCGGTTACGCGCTATTTTACGTGCAATAAGTGACGAATCTTTAGGCTCACCTACACGAAAAGCCAAATCAAATCCTTCAGAGACTATATCTACTAATCTATCGTCTAAACGCAGTTCAACTTCTACTTGAGGAAAGCGTTTTTGAAAATCATTAAGTACAGGTTGTAAATAACGACGACCAATAAGTGTTGATGAAGTGATTTTTAATACGCCACGCGGTTCTAAATGGTAGTTTTCAGCCATGCGTACGGTTTCGCCGAGCAGCTCTCTAAGCTCAGCTGCTTTTTTGATCATTTCGGCACCCGCCGCTGTGAGCGAAAATGAACGCGTGGTTCGGTTAAGTAACCTAACGCCTAACTCATCCTCTAAACGGCTAATTTGTTTAGATATAACAGAGCGATCTATGTTGCGTATTTCTGCAGCTTTTGCAAAAGAGCCTTGCTCAACCACTTCAAGTAACATTAAAAGTCGACTTGTTGTATCCATTATTACACCTTAACTAATCTATTGATGCCATTTTGGCATTAATGAATTTAAAAATCTATGGTTTTTACACACGGGTTTAATCCGTATTATGCGAGGCTAATCAACAATGGAGCGTCTTCATGAACAAACATCTAATTGCTGCTGCACTTACTGCGGCATCTTTAACACTTGCGGGTTGTGCTGATGAGAGCACAGCTCAATCAGCACCTGCACAGCAACTTCAACCAATTGATGTAGCACAGGTGCTTGTTAAGCCGGTACAAAGCTGGCACACATATACAACTCGTTTAGAGTCTCCACAAGAAGTTGCTTTAATGCCGCGTGTATCGGGAATCATCGATAGCATTGAATTTAAAGAAGGCGACGTGGTTAAAGAAGGCGATGTTTTATTTCAATTAGATGCTCGCCCATTTGCTGCTGTGGTTGCTAGCTTAAAAGCGCAAATCAACAGTGCAGAAGCTGCCTTAGAGCAAGCTAAAAGTGAAGACAAACGTGCGGTACGCTTATTAGACCGTAAGGCAATCTCAACTGAACAAGCACAAGCGCGTACTTCAACACTACGCCAACGCGAAGCACAGCTTTCTGCACTTCAAGCACAACTTACTTCAGCAGAGCTTGATTTAGAGTTTACGTCAGTAGTATCACCAATTGATGGCATTATTTCCCGCGCAAATATTACTAAAGGTAATAACATACTTGCGGGTCAAAGCGTATTAACATCGATTGTCTCAAACCAAGCTATGTACGCTTACTTTGATGTTGATGAGCGCACATGGAATAGCTCTTTTAATGATGTTACTGCTGCGAGCCATCAAACTGTTGTAATGCAAAAAGTCGGTCAAAGTGATTTTGCATACAAGGGCTACATTAACTTTATCGACAACCAAATTAATTCATCAACGGGCACATTACGTGTACGTGCGGTATTTAATGAAGACAGCAACCAATTACGCGCAGGCTCGTTTGCACGTATCAAGCTTGCAGCCAATTCTATTAGCGACGCTATTATTATCCCAGAACGTGCAATTGGTACCGACTTAAAAAATCGTTTTGTATTAACGGTTGGCGAGAACAACGTACTTGAATACAAACTTATCACTACTGGTGAGCGTTACGGTGCATTACGTGCGGTTACATCGGGCCTTAACGAAGGTGATGTTATTGCTGTAAATGGCCCAGCTCGCGTAGGCCCTGGTATGCCAATCTCTCCGCAAACAGTAACAATTGATACAAGTGGTGTGGCATTTACATTGTTAAATGACAACGCACAACTTGTGGCTAAGCAATAAGGTTTATTGATGAAATTTTCGCATTTCTTTATACAGCGTCCAATATTTGCGGCCATGCTGTCATTGGTTATTTTAATTGCTGGTGGTATATCACTATTCCAATTACCAGTAAGTGAATACCCAGAAGTAGTTCCTCCAACTGTAGTTGTTACCGCCAACTACCCGGGTGCTAACCCTACCGTTATTGCGCAAACAGTGGCAACACCGCTGGAGCAAGAAATTAACGGCACTGAAAACATGCTATATATGTTTTCGCAAGGTACCAGTGATGGCCGCATGACACTAACGGTAACCTTTGCGTTAGGTACCGATTTAGACCGTGCTCAAGTACAAGTACAAAACCGTGTAAACAGTGCACTTCCGCGTTTGCCTGAAGAAGTACAACGTTTAGGTGTTGTGGCTGAAAAGTCATCACCAGATTTAACCATGGTAGTGCATTTATACTCACCTGAAAAAACGCACGATACAGCTTACTTATCTAACTATGCTGATTTAAACATTAAAGATGAAATTGCGCGCTTACCAGGCGTAGGTGATATTCGCATGTTTGGTGCTGGTAAATACTCAATGCGAGTATGGCTAAACCCAGATGCACTTGCTGCACGCGAATTAACAGCAACAGATGTAGTAACAGCACTTCGCTCGCAAAACCAGCAAGTTGCTGCAGGTAGCTTAGGTGCGCAACCAATTTCAAACGACAGTCAATTTCAAATATTGTTAAATGTTAAAGGTCGTTTAAACAGTATTGAAGAATTTGAACAAGTTATTATTAAAGTAGGCGACGAAGGTCAGTTAACGCGTTTATCTGATATAGCCCGTGTTGATTTAGGCCAAGACACTTACGCACTGCGTGCAGAGCTTGACAACCAACCAGCACTTGCAATGCCAATATTTCAACGCCCAGGTTCAAACGCTATTGAGCTTTCTGATCAAGTACGTGAAACAATGGCGCGCTTATCTAAAGATTTTCCTACCGGTGTTGAATACGACATTGTGTACGATCCTACGGTATTTGTTCGCGGCTCAATTGACGCGGTAATTGCAACGTTGCTTGAAGCAATTGTACTGGTAGTTATTGTTGTTATTGTATTTTTACAAACGTGGCGTGCATCAATTATTCCGCTAATTGCTGTGCCTATTTCACTCATTGGTACGTTTGCCGTAATGCAGTGGTTAGGTGTCTCAATTAATACCTTGTCGTTGTTTGGCTTAGTATTGGCCATAGGTATTGTTGTAGATGATGCGATTGTAGTTGTTGAAAACGTAGAGCGTAATATTGAAAAAGGCTTATCGCCACTTGAAGCAACCCGCGTTGCAATGAGCGAAGTAACAGGCCCTATTATTGCCATTGCGCTAGTACTAAGTGCTGTATTTATTCCTACTGCGTTTATTACCGGTTTATCAGGTCAATTTTATAAGCAATTTGCACTTACAATTACAATTTCGACTATTATCTCAGCGTTTAACTCACTAACGTTATCGCCTGCGCTTGCTGCATTGTTATTAAAATCACATGATGCAAAACCAGATGCGTTCACGCGTTTACTTAATAAATTGTTTGGTCGTTGGTTATTTAAACCATTTAACCGCGTATTTAATCGTGGTGCTAAAGGTTACGAAAAACTGGTACAAAAACTAATTCGTATGACCGTTGTTGTAATGGTGGCTTACATCGCACTTGTTGGTGGCACAATTAAGTTATTTGATACCGTACCAGGTGGCTTTATTCCACAGCAAGATAAACAGTATTTAGTGGCTATTGCGCAGTTACCTGACGCATCAAGCCTTGATCGTACTGAAGATGTACTTGCTCAAATGCAGCAAATTGCACTAGAAGTACCAGGCGTTGCACATACTGTTGCTTTTCCTGGCTTATCAGTGAACGGTTTTACGAATAGCCCTAACAGCGGCATTGTATTTACACCACTTGAGAGCTTTGATAAACGTACCGACCCAAGCCAATCAGCGATGGCGATAGCGGCGCAGTTGAATAAACGCTTTGCTGCCATTGATGAGGCATTTGTAGCGGTATTTCCACCGCCGCCAATTCAAGGTTTAGGGACTACCGGTGGTTTTAAACTGCAAATAGAGGACAGAGCTAATAAAGGGTTTGAAGCACTATTTAATAGTCTGCAAGCCGTTATTGGTAAAGCGCAACAAGACCCTGCATTAATGGGCCTGTACTCAAGTTTCCGTATCCAAGTTCCACAAATGGATATTGATATTGACCGTGAGCAAGCGCTTATTCAAGGTATTCCACTTGATGAAGTATTTAATGCCCTGCAAATTTACTTAGGCTCTGTGTACGTAAATGACTTTAATATGTTTGGCCGTACGTACCAAGTAAATGCACAGGCTGATGCTGACTACCGCTTAGACCCTGATCAAATACTTAATTTAAAAGTACGTAACCGCTCAGGTAATATGGTGCCTCTAGGCTCTGTATTAACAGTAACACCAACAATTGGTCCTGACCGTGTTATGCATTACAACGGTTACCCAAGTGCAGAGTTAAATGGTAGCCCAGCGCCAGGTTATAGCTCTGATCAAGCACAAGTTGCTATTGAAAAAGTACTCGCAGACACACTACCAACAGGTATTGAATATGAGTGGACTGAAGTAACGTACCAACAAGTACTTGCCGGTAACACCATGGTTTATGTATTCCCGTTAGTTGTATTACTTGTATTTATGGTACTTGCAGCGCAGTACGAGAGCTTACGTTTACCACTGGCAATTATATTAATTGTTCCTATGACTATTTTCTCAGCCTTGTTAGGTGTGTGGTTTGTTGGCTCTGACAACAACATATTCACCCAAATAGCGTTAATAGTACTGGTTGCGTTGGCCTCTAAAAATGCAATATTGATGGTTGAATTTGCAAAAGATAGACACGACTCAGGCTTATCGCACTTAGAGGCAATACTTGAGGCATGTCGTATGCGCTTGCGCCCAATATTAATGACCTCAATTGCATTTACAGCAGGTGTTGTACCTTTAGTACTTGCCACCGGTGCGGGCGCCGAAATGCGACACGCAATGGGTAACGCAGTATTCTCAGGGATGATAGGTGTAACCGTGTTTGGCCTATTGTTTACGCCGGTATTTTATATGTTAGTGACTAACAAAAAAGAGAAAGCGCAGGAGAATACTCATGACTAAATTAATGCAAAAAAGACTTAAAACAAGTCTGACTGCCAGTGCGGTATTAGTCGTTGCGTTTTTAGCCGGGTGTGCGAGTAAAATAGACACCATGAGCGAGCAAAAAGCCGTTAACGAATTTGTTGCCAAAGCTAATATTGCTAGTAACGTTAGCGTTGCTGATGAAACAAGCTGGTGGAAAAAGCTTAATTCTGATCAACTAAATGAGCTTGTTACTGGTGCGCTTGCAAATAACTATAATTTGCAAACAAGCCAGCTAACACTTAAAAGTGCATTAGCGCGATTAGGAGAGCAAAAAGCCCAGTACCTACCGCAAGGTGGCGTAAATGTTGGCGCAGCTCGAAGCGATGCACCAAGCGTGTTTGACCGCCAATCAAGTGCAAATGTTGCACTTGATTGGCAGCTAGATTTATTTGGTCGCATAACAGCGTTGGTTGATGCTGCAAATGCATCAGCCATGAGCCAAGCAGAGCAAGTACGCTTATTACAAATTGAAGTAGTTTCGTCAGTCGTTAAAGGCTTTGTAAGTTATCAAGGGAATGTTGAAAAACAACACATTGTTACGCTACAAATTGAAGCGCTTGAGCAAAGTATTGACGTTCTTCAAGCCCGAGTTGACGAAGGCGTAGCAAACGAACTTGATTTAAACCGTACGATGGCGCAGCTTAGGCAGCAACAAGCATTAATGCCTGCTATTGAGTATGCAAAATACAGCGATTTATCTGCTCTTGCAGTACTAAGCGGTAAGCTAGCGCAAAATATTGCTATTGAAAACGAGCAAGGCGTGCTTGAACGTGACTTTAGCGTAGCACTAAAAAACGCTAATAATGCCATTGCCTTACGTCCAGATATTAGCCGTGCACTGTTTGACTTTAGCCAAGCAAATAGTTTAAGCGTTGCAGCTAGTAAAGCGTTATTACCAGATATTAGTTTATCTGCATTTGCAGGGGTTGTGAGTATAGATAGCACAGGCTTAAAAAATACCGACCAACAGTGGCAAGTAGCGCCGCAGTTGCAATGGTCGTTATTAAGCTACCCAGCATTATTAGCACAGCGCGACGCGCAGCAGTTTTTAAGTGAAGCCGCTTACAGCGATTATCAACAAGTAGTATTAACTGCACTAAGTGAAAGTGAACTTTCACTGCAATTGTTGGTCAATCAAGCACAGCAAAAACGCTTTGCCGATGAGCGCTATGACTTTGCTAATAAAGCATTTTTACAAGCACAAGCAATGTACGAAGAAGGTCAAATTCCTTACCTTGAGTTGTTAGATGCGCGCCAGGATGTTTTAATAGCACAAGAAAATGCTGTTGAAACAACAATTTCTTCACTGCTTGCCAAAGTAAATGCTTACCAGTCATTTAATGGCCAATGGAGTTATGCGTTAAACGACACTAATAAGTAGAGTTATATTGATGCCAAATACTGAAAATTTACATGAATACATTATCCCGCAAACAATGCGCGCTATTGTACTGCCAGAACCAAATGAAGCAATTGACTTAGCGGATGCTGAGCTGCCTGTTCCTATTTGTGCAGATAACGAGCTGCTTGTAAAAGTAGAGTACGTTGGTTTAAATCCAGTTGATGGTCAATTTGCTAAAACAGGCTTTTGTAAATGGCAGTATCCACACATTTTAGGCTTAGATGCCGTAGGTGTTGTGGTTAAAGCTAATAAAGGTGTGTTTCCAAATGTTGGCCAGCGCGTTATGTGGCATGCCAACATTGGTGAGCAAGGTGCTTTGAGCGAATACACCAAGGTACCTAACTTTGCAGTGTCGGTTGTGCCAAGCGGTTTAAATGCAGCCATTGCAGCAACACTTCCATGCGCCGGTATGGCAGCACTTATTAGCTTAGATAAAATAGGCATTAGTGAAGGCGATACTATTTTTATTGAAGGCGGAGCCGGAGCGGTAGGGCAGTTTGCTATTCAATATGCAAAGCAGCGTGGTGCAGATGTATTTACCACGGCATCAAAGCGTAACCATAAGTTGGTTAAGCAGCTAGGCGCTGATGTGGTTTTTGACTATAGCGATAAAAAGCTATGCGAAAAAATCCGCAGAGAACTTGGCCCACAAGGCTTTGATGCGGTTATTGATACGATTGGTGGTGAGTGTACTCAGCGTAATATTGAGTTAATGCGTTTTTGCGGACGTATTGCCTGCTTAAATCCGCTACCTTGTTTTGATCAAGACTTAATGTATCACCGAGCGCCCAATATTAGTGTTGTATCGATTGGTGGTGCGTGGCTTGCTAATAGTTTATGTGCACAACAACGTTTGAGTTTTATGGGCAATCTGTTACTTGAAGGCGCTGTTAGTGGCGACATTAAACACCCAGAAATAACGCCCGTAGATTTTAGTGCTGAGTCAGTATCGCAAGCGCTTAATAAACAACTTGCTGGTGGTTTTACCGGCAAGCAAGTTGTTAAAGTTGCTAAGTGAAGCGCTTATACAATTTGATTTAAATTTAGGTAGTTTTAGCTAGATTAATTGATAATGTAGCCTCTACAAATTGAATAAAAACGTAGCCTATTTGTGCTGCGTTTTTTTATGCCCATCAAAAAATAGATACAGCGCTAGAGCTTTTGCTGTTTTATTCATCATTTTAGCTAAAATACTTTTTTTCAGCGTACAACTGTAAGCCTTTGTGTTTCAACAGTTTACGTTCAGGTAAAGAAAATAAATTGAAAAAACTGTTAATTAATTGAATAGAGTAATTGATCTAAACGATTTTTTATGACGTAATGTAGTTATTATTTAGCTGGTCGGATGAGTTCAATCATGAGTTTACGTACAAAACTAAAAAAAGTATTACCAAGTATTTCTATCACAGAACAAGAAGCGCTAGACGCGGGTGATGTATGGCTTGAAGGTTCTATCTACCAAGGTAAACCTGATTTCAGTGCACTTCGCGACGTACCTGCTGCTACATTAAGCGCAGACGAGCAAGCATTCTTAGACGGTCCAGTAAAAGAACTACTGGGCATGATTGACGATTCAGTGATTCAAAACGGCATTCATTTACCAAATGACATCTTAGAATTTTTGAAAAAAGAGCGTTTTTTCTCGCTTATCATTCCTAAGTCGTTTGGTGGTTTAGAGTTTAGCCCTTATGCAAACTCTACTATTGTTGGCACAATTGCGACTAAAAGCTCAGCAGTTGCGGTAACCGTAATGGTTCCTAACTCGTTAGGCCCGGGTGAGCTATTACTTCACTTTGGTACGCAAGAACAACAAGCACATTACCTACCACGCCTAGCAAATGGTACAGACATTCCATGTTTTGCATTAACAAGCCCAGAAGCGGGTTCTGATGCAGGTGGCATTCCAGACATTGGTACAGTTACTAAAGGCATGTATAAAGGCGAAGAAGTACTTGGCCTTGAGATCACATGGGACAAGCGCTACATAACGCTTGCACCTATTGCTACTGTACTTGGTTTAGCCTTTAAAGTAATGGACCCTGATGGTTTATTAGGTGGTAAAGAAAGCTTAGGTATTACCTGTGCACTAATTCCAAAAGAGCACCCAGGTGTAGAGCTTGGTAATCGTCACGACCCAATGGGTATTCGTTTTTACAACGGTACTACACGTGGTAACAAAGTATTTGTACCAATGGACTTTGTTATTGGTGGACAGAAAAATATCGGCCGTGGTTGGCAAATGCTGGTTAGCTGTTTAGGTGCTGGCCGTGGTATTTCATTACCTGCGCTAGGTGTTAGTACAGCACAAGTTGCATTTAAATCAGCATCTGAATACGCAGCAGTGCGTGAACAGTTTGGTTTAGCCATTGGCCAGTTTGAAGGTATTCAAGAAAAACTAGCTGACATTGCAGGTAAAACATACCTACAAGAAGCAATGCGCGTACTTACAACTGAAGGCTTAGGCATGGGCTTAAAACCATCAGTAGTAACCGCAATCGCTAAATACCACATGACAGAGCTTGGTCGCGACGTGCTTGATTCAGCAATGGATATTCAAGCAGGTAAAGCGATTCAAAACGGTCCACAAAATACATTAGCAAGTGGTTATGTTGCTCAGCCGATTGCCATTACGGTAGAAGGCGCGAACATTCTTACACGTAACCTAATGATCTTTGGTCAAGGTGTTATGCGTTGTCACCCATATTTACAATCTATGGTTGAGTCAATTCACAGCGAAGACAAAGGCGCAGATAAAGAATTTAACGGTATTTTACGTAAAACAATTGGTTACAGCACAGCAAACAGCTTACGTGCTTTCCGGTTAGGTGTTTTACCATTTACAGCAAGTGCTAATTCTGAATTACCAGAAGTACGTGACTACGAAAAAGCAGTACATAAATTATCTGCAAAACTTGCAGTGTACGCAGACTTTTCGTTATTGGTACTTGGCGGTAAATTAAAACAAGCAGAAATGCTATCGGCACGTTTAGGCGATGTAATGAGCTTCTTATATGCAGCTATGGCATCAATTAAATACTACGAGCAAAAAGTATCAAGTAGTGACCGTGAGCAAGCAGCGCCGTATTTCCATTACGCGACTCGTTTTGCACTACAAAGTGCTGAAGAAGCATTGCATAAGTTTTTAGATAACTTCCCTGCAAGTGGTACACGTAAGTTTATTCGTTTCATTACAATGAACTACTCAACTAAAATGCCAAAAATTAGCGATGATTTAATCCGCGAACTAGCTAAGCAAGCTCAGCTAGATACCGCATTTAAAGCGCAAATTACGCATTTAGTTAAACCAGTAGTAGGCGATGGTCATCATATTAATGAGCAAGCTTACAAAGCTAAAATGGCATCACTTGGCGAGCTGGCTAAAGTTAAAAAAGCACTACGTGCTAAAGTAATTAAACCAGGTATACGCTTTAACATCACGCTTGATAACGCACTAGCGGCAAACGTAATCACGCAAGCTGAACACGTTCAGTTAATTGATTACAACATCAAACGTGAAAAAGCGATTCGTGTAGATGAGTTCGATTTTGATATGAACCTACTAGACGATAACGCACAGCCGATTAACCCGCTTAAAAGCATAGTTAATCAGTAAGTTAAAGTAATTAAATTCAATAATGCAAAGCGCCCGCAGTATCGGCGCTTTTATTGTTGAAAAGTATTAGTGTGGAGCCCCGCTTGTGTAAAAACAAGCGGGGCTTTTTTATGTGTTTTTTAAAGTAGAAATAGATAGCGGTATTGATTTGTAAGCGAGTATGTATCTGTAGAGGATTAAAAAGAGACGCTTATAATCTTGAAAAAGGACTAATAACCCCATTAGCACCTTGCTGCAATACATGGGTATAAATTTGTGTAGTACGCACATCACTGTGACCTAGCTGTGTTTGTACTGTGCGGATATCAGCGCCGCTTTGCAGCAAATGCGTAGCGAAAGAGTGACGCAAAGTATGTGGCGTAACATGTTTGTTAATATGTGCATCAAAAGCGGCTTTTTTAACAGCGCGTTGTAATTGTTTTTCATCGATATGATGACGTCTTAATTGCTTACTCTCAGGATCAATGCTTAATTTATGTGATGAAAATAAATATTGCCAGCCCAGCTGTCTATTGTGGTTTGGATATTTTTTACGTAATAAATGAGGCATGTAAGCGCCGCTATATAAGGGGGTTTTCAAATCTAATTGCAGGTAACTATCAACTAATTGTATTTGAGAACGTAATTGCGGTGTGAGCTCTACTGCAAGCGTTACAACACGATTTTTGCCTCCTTTGCCATCCCAAATTCGAATGCAGTTATAGTCAAAGTCAATATCGTGTATCCGTAAACGTAGTACCTCCATTAAGCGCATACCGCTACCATAAAGTAATCCACAGGGTAAATAATGCTTTGCAGAGCACACTTTAAAAAAATTATTTATTTCTTGCTGCGTTAAAACTACCGGTAGTTTAGTTGCTCGTTTGCTCTTAATAAAACCTAATGATAATGAAAGTGGTTTTTTAATCACTTCTTTAAATAAAAAGCTCAATGCATTTAAGGCTTGCGCTTGAGTGTTAGGAGCAACATTTTGTTGGTTGACAAGGTGGTTTAAAAAAAGTTCGACCTCATTGTCTCCCATCGTTGTTGGGTGCCTCATAGAGTTAAATCGAATAAACGAAGCTATCCAGTATAAATACGCTTTAACGGTACTTTTAGCATAACGCTTTAGATACATTTGTTCGGCTATCATAGTTAAAAAAGGTGATTTCATGATATGAATCTCTAGCAAAAGTTAACTGTGTATATAGACAGTGCTTGTTGTTTTGTCCAATATTACTGATCTCCACCATTTCGGTGCATTTTCGCACTGATTAAAAATAATTTTCAGTTAACTAATTGTTTACAGGTGTTTATTTGATGGTTAAGATAAATGCATTGTAATATATGGACATTTGTCGGTTTATAAAACGACAAATGTCGTAGACAAAGTTGTTATGTTTATATCGTTCTAAAAATCGGCTATATTATTATATGAAATATAACTAACTTTTAATAAATAAAGGAATATATGATGAAAAGTTTCACTCTAATCACTTCATTAATTTTACTTTCAGCTTGTAGTACTATTGATTCAAATCAGTCTCAAAAGTATACCCTTGTATACTCAGACGGGGCTCAAGTTAGTACTCATAGTAGTTATAATAACTGCCAAGCTGCTGCAATTAGAACCAATATTCGGAAAGCCAACGAATGGAATGCAACTCATAAATCTCATCAAAGAGTCCCTGTGCAAGATAGCTCACCGAAGCAAGCAAGTTGTAAATAAACATAACAAGTTGCTCAAACGGACAAATAACAGTTGGCCGCGCTCGTGCCTCGCACAGTATAGCCAACCATTATTTGCCCCTTAGCAAGGCGTTAGTTGCCTATGAAACTTAAGCGTGTAATTTACGAATTGTTTGAAATTGACTTTGGTTCGCTGAAGGGGCAGTCAGATTCTGAATCTCATGAAATAGATCGTGAAATTTACTTAGAATTTGAAGCTGGTGAAAAATTATATTTCTCTTGGTGTAACGAACCAGTTCAATATTGTATTGGGTTTAAATCTGAAAGGTTCAACGACAATGAACCTGATCATGTTATTGATGCAACTAACTGGAAAGTTTGGCGCGATTTAATCGGGCAAGATATAAGTTTTGTGTTTACTGATGAGTCACATCAAATTCTACATTTAAAGAGCCAGTTGTCATCTACCTATTTATCAAGCCAAGAAAATGGTTCTTGGGTAGCTGATGTATTACATGTTTCAAAAGGGTTGCCTGTAATCGGCAACTAACAAGCAAATTAAAAGGACTAAAAACAGCGGGCTGTTCGCTTCGCTCCATTTTAGCCCACAATTTTTAGCCCATTATTTGGGCGTTATATACCCTAAAAGGAAGTTGAGGTGCATCATTAAGCCGATAAACATAATTGCGCTGCCTTGTGCCATCTTAGCAATGTACCCTGGTTTTTTAGCTGCAATGTTAGCTAATGGAAACTACGAAAAGGTTGCCGTTTCAAGTCTAATTGCTTTGGTTGCCGCTTTATTTTTTTTCCGAAACTTTAATATTTACAAAGAAACTGACGGATACCTAAAAAGTTTTTTCATTTCTACATTATTATTAAGTGGTAATTTTAGTCTTCCCGTTTGGTCATCAGTTTCTAAAAGTGATGCCAGCGACTTAGTTTTCTTGCTACTCCTTCCTTTAATATTTATAGTCAACTATCTGTTAACTAAGAGCAGTTCTGCAAAACAGGCTGTAGCTGTGTATCAACGGGTATATAACAAGCCACTCAAGCAGGACAAATAACAGTTGGCTTTGTTCGCTTCGCTCTCTATTATAGCCAACTATCATTTGCCTCTTAGTGTGTAGTGGCATAGTGATTTTGGCCACTATTTACATACAAACTTGTATAAAACCAAGTGGGGCTTTTTTATGCCTTAGTTTTATTAAAAATGCCCACTAATGTTAAACTACAAAAAACTTACTTACTTAATATAGCTATGGCATTTTACATTCCTTTATTACAACCTCACTTTAAGCACATTGAAATTGGCGATACGCTTACATCCCTTTGGAGTGGCTGTGGCAGTATTGTGCAGTGCCAGCTTGATGATAAAGCCTGCGTTATTAAAGCTATTAAAATACCCAGTTATATACACCATCCTAAAATTAAACAAAGCGAATTTGCGCTTAAAAGAAAGCAGCATTCCTATAGTGTTGAATACACATTTTATAAGCTTTATAGCCAGTATTTACCAGTACATGCGCAAAGTATTGAATGTATAGGTGCAATTAATAAAGATAATGAATATGCGCTGGTGTTTAAGGATTTCACCAAACATGGGTTTGCTCAAGCAGGGGCACAACATGTTAAAGCTATATTAAAGTGGCTTGCACACTTTCATGCGTTTAACTTAAGTAAACCCGCTGAAGGGTTATGGCAGCAAGGCAACTACTGGCATTTAAGCACGCGCCCAGATGAGTTTAATAAACTAAAAGATAACCTTGATAAAAAGTCCGATATTAAAAATGCTGCACATAAAATAGATGAGCAACTACAAAGTTGTGCGTATAAAACGCTGATTCATGGCGATGCAAAACTTGCTAACTTTGCAGCAAATGAGCGCGATGAAATACTCGGTTATGATTTTCAGTATATAGGTGCAGGTTCTGGGATAATTGATGTAATGTATTTTATGACCAGTTGCTTAAGTGATGCACAATTACACGAGTGCGCTGATGAGTATCTTGCGTATTATTTTGATAATTTAAAGGCTGCTATTACTACTTATCATCCTACAGCACCAGCAAGTAAAATAGCTGACAATTGGCTCGCTTTATGGCCTGCTGCATGGGCTGACTTTTATCGATTTGTAGCTGGCTGGAGCCCCGAGCACCAAAAAATAAATAGTTATATGCAACAGCAAGTAAACAGCTGGTTAGCGAGTAACATTTAATAAACACAACGGGTTGATGGCTTGCATAAATATCAAGCAAAACAATACATTTTGGCACGATGTATGAAAATCTCTTTAAAACTACAGGTCAAATGACCTTTTTTAATATAAAATACTGCAAATTCTTGTATCAGTAGGTTTATATCATGGCAATTCACGTTATTTCTCACCCTCTTGTTCAACATAAACTAGGCCTAATGCGAGCGCATGGTATTAGTACTAAAAGCTTTCGTGAATTATGTTCTGAAGTTGGAACCTTATTAACTTACGAAGCCACTAAAAACCTACAGTTAGAAGATAACGAAATTACAGGCTGGGATGGTAATAAATTAAAGGTAGAGCATATTAAAGGTAAAAAAATTACCGTAGTGCCTATTTTGCGTGCTGGTCTTGGCATGATGGATGGTGTTATGCAGTTATTACCAGCCGCTAAAGTGAGTGTTGTTGGTCTTGAACGTAACGAAGAAACACTAGAGCCAGTACCATATTTTGAAAAGTTAGTAGGTAATATTGATGAGCGCCTAAGCTTAGTTATTGACCCTATGCTTGCAACGGGTGGCTCAATGATTGCCACAATCGATATGCTTAAAAAAGCAGGCTGTAAAGAAATCAAAGTAATTGTACTAGTTGCAGCACCAGAAGGGGTTGAAAGAACACTTACAGCTCATCCAGATGTAGAAATATTTACAGCCTCAGTAGATAGCCACTTAAACGAAAAGGGCTATATTATCCCTGGTTTAGGCGATGCGGGCGACAAAATATTCGGTACTGTTTAGGAGTCTTAAGTGCAAAATAATGACACCTTTTCAATAAAAACTATTTTAACGGGCGCGCAAATGCTGTTTGTAGCATTTGGTGCGCTGGTATTAGTGCCGCTTTTAACGGGCTTGGATCCTAATGTTGCGCTTTTTACCGCAGGCATTGGTACCTTGCTGTTTCAGGTAGTGACTAAAGGCCAAGTGCCTATATTTTTAGCTTCATCGTTTGCCTTTATTGCACCTATTATTGCCGCTGTGCAAATGTGGGGCGTGCCGGCCACTATGGGCGGCTTAATGGTGGCGGGCTTTGCTTATATGCTTTTAAGTTTATTAGTAAAATTTAAAGGCGTTGCAACGCTTCATAAAATTTTACCACCTGTGGTTGTAGGCCCAGTGATTATGGTTATTGGCCTTGCGCTAGCACCTGTTGCTGTAAATATGGCGATGGGTAAAAGTGGCGACGGCAGTATTCAAATTATTGATTACACCAGCGCTATTTATATTTCGTTGTTCTCGTTAGTGGTTACGCTTATTTTTGCAGTATGGGGAAAAGGCGTATTTAAGCTTATACCTATTCTGGCAGGGGTTGTAGCGGGTTATTGTTTATCGCTCGGCATGGGCGTTGTGCAATTTGACGCAGTGACTAACGCACAGTGGTTTGCTGTACCAAACTTTACTTGGCCTGAGTTTAAATGGCAGGCTATTTTGTTTATGGTACCTGTAGCAATAGCACCTGCAATTGAGCATATTGGCGATATGATGGCTATTAGCCAAGTAACCAATAAAGACTTTTTGAAAAAGCCTGGGCTTCATCGTACTTTGTTTGGTGATGGCCTTGCGACTTCTGCGGCATCATTATTTGGTGGCCCGCCTAACACTACTTACTCAGAAGTAACGGGGGCAGTTATGCTTACCAAAAACTTCAATCCTAAAGTAATGATGTGGACAGCTGTTATTGCCATTATTTTAGCATTTGTAGCTAAAATGGGATCTGGTTTGCAAACTATTCCTGTGCCAGTAATGGGCGGCATTATGATTCTACTTTTTGGCTCTATTGCTGTAGTGGGTTTAAATACACTGGTTAAGTCGGGCGATGATTTAACCGCGCCGCGTAACTTAAGTATTGTTGCGCTTATTTTGGTGTGCGGTATTGGTGGTATGCATATTGGTGGTAGCCAATTTAGTTTAGAGGGCGTAAGCCTCTGCGCTATTTTAGGAATAGTACTTAACTTAGTATTACCAAAAGCAGAACCTGAAAAAGTTTAATTTTGCACATTAGCTAAATAGATTGCACCATAATAGCGCATTTTTAATGCGCTATTTTTTTAACTTATTAATAAATATACAAAAATAATAATGGTCTAGTATCTGCATTTAACTTCCAGAACGCATTGTATGCAAAGGAGTTACTATGTCAGAGGCCAATATTGTGGATATAACCCCGTTTTTAGCAAAACACCAACTGCCTTTAAAGTATCAATATTTGAGTGAGCAATATTTTGTTCCACTCGCGCATGACATCCTCGAATCTAAAAAAACAAATACTCCTATTTTTGTTGCCATAAATGGATGCCAAGGCTCAGGAAAAACAACACTCGCTGATTTTTTAGTTACCTGGTTTTCTAAAAACACACCACTTAACAGTGTTGCATTGTCGATTGATGACTTTTATTTAGCAAAACAAGCACGTAGTGAACTTGCCAAAGGCGTACATCCTCTTTTTACTACTCGCGGAGTACCGGGTACTCACGATGTAGCGTTAATGAATAGCACAATAACTAACTTACTGGCAGGAGAGGTAAGCGTACCACTTCCACGTTTTAATAAACACGAAGACGACTGCGTGCCTGCAAGTGATTGGCTAACAAACGAAAAGCCAGTTGATATTGTTATTTTAGAAGGGTGGTGCGTGGGCAGTGAGCCACAACCGCTGTTTTCATTGAGTGAGCCGCTTAACGAGTTAGAGCAACAGTTTGATAAAGAAGGCGTTTGGCGCCGCTGTGTAAATAGCTGTTTGGCAAACGAATATAAAGCCGTTTTTAACCTAATTGATTATACCGTTATGCTAAAAGCACCGAGTTTTAGTGATGTTTTTACATGGCGACAAGAGCAAGAACAAAAGTTAATAGCCAAAAAAGGTGAAGGCTCAGGCACCATGACTAACGAGCAATTGGTGTATTTTATTTCTCATTTTGAGCGCATTACGCGTGAGAACTTAAACACACTGAGCGCTAAAGCAAACGCTTTAATTGAACTTGATAGCAACCGCGATATTAGCGGTATGCACCTAACGAGTGATGACACACTTCAACCCATTATTTTTACAGATTTGGACGGTACATTACTCGATCACGCCGATTACAATACCAATAATATCAGTGAGTTATTACAGCAGCTGCAAAATGCACATATTCCTGTGGTGTTTAATACCAGTAAAACTTTTTGCGAAGTTATAGAGCTTAAAAACGATTTAAATATTCAACAACCTTTTATTGTTGAAAACGGTGCAGCGGTATTTATTCCAGAAGATTATTTTGAACTTAAGCCTATTGGTTGCAAAAAAATAGGCGCTTACTGGTGCTACGCAATGGCAAAGCCGCTATCGAGTTTATTAGATGATCTAAATACTTTAAAGGCAGATTATAAAGCACATTACAAATTGTTTAGTGACTTATCGAGTGAGCAAATATCAGAACTTACCGGGCTAAACGATGCGCAAGCAAGACGCGCACAAACCCGCGATTATTCAGACCCTCTTTATTGGTATGGCAACGACGAATTACTCACAGCCTTTGTAAACGATGTTGAAGCACTCGGCTACGATATAAAAATTGGTGGGCGCTTCATTCATATTGCCAAAAATACCGATAAAAGCGCTGCACAGCAGTGGTTAGTTAAACAGTTTACCCATCATTTCAGAAAGCCTCTCACGGTCATTGCACTTGGTGATAGCGATAACGATAAGCAAATGTTAGAGCATGCAAATATCGCCATTATTATCGCCAATCCGGCGAGTAAAAAGCCGGTTAAATTGTCGCACAACAAAGCACGATACTCTCAATCGCCAGCACCGCTGGGCTGGATTGAAGAAATAACATCGTTGCCGTGCATTAGCAGTATTTTAAGTATTTCTGAGGAGCAAAAATCTCATGGCTGATTTTTATCAAAATGGCATTATTACAACATTACATAATATTGCCGACAGACCAATAGAAGATCTAGAAAAAGAGCTACTTACTTTTAGCAAGCAGCGCCCAATGGGATTAATACTTCCTTCGTTATTTAGTGAACTTGAAGGCCCTGCACTGCAAAATATAGTTAGCGAATTACGCGAAGTACCGTATTTATCACAAATTACCATAGGCTTAGATAGAGCCGACGAAGCACAGTACCGCCATGCACTTGGCTTTTTTAAAGAGCTAAACCAAAACCATAAAGTATTATGGAACGACGGCCCACGCTTACAAGCACTTGATAAAGAATTACAAGAGCTAGGCGTTGCACCGCGTGAGCTGGGTAAAGGCCGTAACGTGTGGTACTGCATGGGCTATAAATTAGCAACAGCAGAGGTGGAATCTATTGCGCTGCATGATTGCGATATTTTAACCTACGACAGAAGCTTACTTGCTCGCTTAATTTACCCCGTTGCGCATCCGCGTTTTAACTATGAATTTTGTAAAGGGTTTTACCCGCGTACTGCTAATGGCAAAATTAATGGCCGTGTATCGCGCTTATTAGTAACGCCACTGCTTCGCTCGTTTAAAACAATTTTAGGCAATACCGACTACCTTGAATATATGGACTCATTTAGATACCCACTTGCAGGTGAGTTTTCGTTTAGACGCGATGTTTTAAACGATATTCGCATTCCAAGTGACTGGGGCCTTGAAATAGGCGTACTGAGTGAAATGTATCGTAACTATTCGCATAACCGCTTATGCCAAGTAGATATTGCAGATAATTACGATCATAAGCACCAAGAACTTTCACTTGATGACCAAAGCGCAGGTTTGTCTAAAATGTCGATTGATATTACTAAGGCATTGTTTAGAAAGCTGGCAACACAAGGTGTTACTTTTACCAGCGAAACAATTCGTTCATTAAAAGCGACTTACTACCGTATCGGGCTAGATTTTATTGAAACCTATCACAACGATGCGCTTATGAACGGGTTAACGCTTGATGTACACCAAGAAGAAAAAGCAGTAGAAATGTTTGCACAAAATATTATGGAAGCAGGGCAACACTTTTTAGAAAACCCAATGGAAGCGCCATTTGTGCCAAGTTGGAACCGTGTTGTATCAGCAATGCCAGACGTACTTGAGCGCTTAAAAGAAGCCGTAGAGCTAGATAACGAAGAATATAGTTAACCTGCGCGCAGGTTAACTAGCCTATAAGTCTAAACAATAAATATTAGGGGCGCATGTGAGCACAGTTAGCGAATTATTTTTACAACGAGTAGAGCAACATCTTCATATTATTTATGAGGGGGTTGAGCTGCCTTTATCGGTTACTGAGCTTGCTCAGCAACTCATTAAAATTATATTAGGTAGCAATGCACTGCGCGACCCGACCCCCCATACAAACCGGTGGGATGAACAAGATATAGTATTGATTGCTTATGGCGACTCTATTATTAAACATGATGATAGTGAATTTGCTGTATCGAGCCCAATGGAGGCACCGCTTAAAACACTACACCGGTTTATAAAAGAGCAATGTGATATGCAGTTAAATGCGCTGCATATATTGCCATTTTACCCGTATAGCTCAGATGAAGGCTTTGCCGTAATGAACTACGTGCAAGTGAATGAGTCGTTAGGTGATTGGGGCGATATTCAAAACATCGCTAAAGACGTAAAGTTAATGGCAGATTTAGTTATTAACCATTGCTCAAGCAGAAGCGTATGGTTTGAGAACTTTTTAAACGATTTACACCCTGGTAAAGACTACTTTAAAACGGCCAGCTTAACGGATGATTTAAGCCAAGTTGTACGCCCGCGAACCTCATCGTTATTAAATACTGTAACAACGCCAAGCGGTGAAAAGCACGTATGGTGTACGTTTAGTCACGATCAGGTTGATTTTGACTTTGGCAATCCTGATGTATTTAAAGAGTTTGTGGGAATAATTAGGCATTATTTAGACAATGGCGTACGTTTATTTAGACTCGATGCGGTTGCATTTTTGTGGAAACAGCTTAATACAAGTTGTATTAACTTGCCGCAAACACATGAAGCCGTAAGGCTAATGCGAACACTTATTGAGCACGCAGAGCCCAGCGTAGTTATAATTACCGAAACCAATATTCCAAACCAAGAAAACCTATCGTACTTTGGTAATGCCAACGAAGCGCACAGTATTTATAACTTTGCCTTACCGCCATTGTTGCTACACACATTACTTAGCGGCGATAGCACAGCAATTAAGCATTGGATGATGAGTATGCCGCCTGCGCAAAATGGTACTGCATACTTTAACTTTATAGCTTCGCACGATGGAATAGGGCTCAGACCAATTGAAGGTTTACTACAACCCAGCGAAGTGGCGTCACTAGTAAGTACAACCATGCAGTTTGGTGGTCGTGTATCTATGCGTACAAGTAACGATGGCACACATACACCGTACGAGCTAAATATTGCTTTATTTGATGCACTTCAAGGGACGCACAATGGCCCCGATAAGTTTGGCCTTGAGCGATTTATGTGTGCTCACGCAATTATGTTTGCACT
Source organism: Pseudoalteromonas sp. NGC95 (assembly GCF_015864705.1). NCBI lineage: Bacteria > Pseudomonadati > Pseudomonadota > Gammaproteobacteria > Alteromonadales > Pseudoalteromonadaceae > Pseudoalteromonas > Pseudoalteromonas sp. NGC95. Next base: position 112,999 of record NZ_JADYWR010000007.1, on the reverse strand, counting down.
TGAAGGTATCCCAGGGCTTTATATTCATAGTTTGTTGGGTACAACTAACGATTACGACCGATTTGAAAATTCACAGCATAACCGCGCTATAAATCGTCATCGTTGGCAAGAGTCAAAGCTACTGGCTGCAATTGGTGAAAAGTATAGTCATCATCATAAAGTGTTTAACGGCATAAAAAGCTTATTGGCAGTACGCAAAAAGCAGAGTGCCTTTCACCCCAATGCTACACAGTTTACGCTGCATTTAGCAGGCGGGTTGTTTGGTTTTTGGAGACAAAGCATTGACAGGCGCCAAAGTATATTTTGTGTTTATAACATTAGCGATAAACCACAAACGCTCACATTGGCCGACTTAAACTTAATTAACACCCAAAAGTGGTTTGATTTGGTGGCAAATAAAACGATTGAAGAAAGCCAATTAACGATAGAGCTAGAACCATACCAAAGCGTGTGGCTGAGTAATATTAAATAAAGTGTATAAAAAAGGCTCGCACTGCGAGCCTTTGTTTTAACTAATAAATTATTTTATTAATTATAAGCTGTAGCTTAAGTTAATGTAGCCAAAGCGGCCAATGTTGTCATAACTTGCGCTGTTTTCACCTGTACCGCGAGTACCGTACGGAAGCTTACGGTTAAATACGTTATCAACACCTACTTTAACGCCTAAACCGCTATTAAAGTTGTAACCTACAGTCATATCAGTAATAAAGTATTTACCGTAAGACATTTGATTACTTGGGTTAGGGTTGCTATCAAGTTCAAAATTTGTGTATAGCTCTACTTCACTCAAAAAGCGTGTTTCAACTGTTGAGAAAAAGTTATCCATAACATAGCTTACAGATAGGTTAGTTTGCCATTTAGCTTCACCTGCCGTGCCTGCGTATTCAATGTAGTTACTAGGGTCGTCTTGGAACGGATAATCTTTACGTTCAATTAAGTAAGTACCAATTAAGCGTGTTTTAAAGCTACCTTCAAGCGCGTCAAAGTCGTAACCTAGTTCAAAATCTACCCCTGATGCCTTTTGACCGGCAACGTTTAGTACTGAGTTTTGAATTAAAGTAATTTCACCATTAGCATTACGTGTAATTAAGTTACAGTACTGATTGTTTATACCTGTTGCGCTATCTACACAGCGATCAAGAATGTCTTGCGCGTTAATTGTGTCAATTGCATCTTCAAGTTCAATTTCCCAGTAATCAATAGTAAGTAGCGCATTTTCTAAAAACTCTGGTTGGTAAACAATACCTACAGTTGTACTTGTTGACTCTTCACCTTTTACATCACGGTTGCCGCTTGTTAAACCATCTAATGACGCTGAATCGTAACCTGAGTTGAAATCACTCGCTACACCTAACGCGGCACAATTTGCAGTGCGGGTTGCTCCGTTTGATAAATCACCAAGGTTGTCGGCGCGACACGGGTCGTCTACATTGTAGAAAGTTTGGCTTGCTGCACCAAATACTTCACTAATGTTAGGTGCACGAAGTGCTGCAGATTGAGTTACACGTACACGTAGCTCATCATTTACAGTCCAATCAAGGCCAAGTTTCCAGCTTGTGGCATCACCAATAGTGCTGTAATCAGCATGACGTACTGCTGTATCAAACACTAAGTCTTGAATAAGCGGTAAGTCAGTTAAAATTGGCATAGACGCTTCAAAAAATACCTCGCGTACGTTGAACGAACCCTTATCTTCGCCCAAAGCATTAAAGAAAGTACCATCTGCGTTATCAGGCTCCTTAGTTTCGCTTTCTTCTTTACGGTACTCAGCACCAAATGCAACACCCACATAACCCGCTGGTAATTCAAAAATAGCGCCATTAGCAAGTGAGCCAGAAATAACTGTTTGCTTAATAGTTGATGTGCCAACAGATACCGTATTAATGTAATCAATGGCTTGTTGAGATGGCGAACCAAACCCCATAATATTTACAGGAACACAGCCATCAGCTTGGGCTGCAGCACTACGACATACTACGTTACCATTTGTATCTTCAACGGCATCAAGTGCATTAAAGTAGTTGGCTACAATCATGTTAGCGCCGTTTTCACGCTCTAGATCAGTTTGGCCATAAACAACTGATGTATCTAATTCCCAATCTTCAAACACAGTGCCTTTTAAGCCGGTAACAAAACGCGTTGTTTCACGGGTATTGTTTTCAATGCGGCGGCCTAGGTCGGTCATCATGCGGTTAACCATGATCGAATCAACACCTTGTTCTTCCATACGCGCTTTGATGGCTGGGTCTAGGTAAGGGTTGTCGATTTTAATGCTGTTTTCATCGTCAAAGAAGAAAAATGCAGGTTGCCCTATGCTTTCACCTTGGCTGTTTACATATTTAGCATCAAAGTAAACGTTTAAGTCGTCGGTAACATCGTAGTTAACTTTAAAGTTTACGTTGTAACGCTCAAACTCAGGTTGAATTTCTTCAAATTGACCTAAGTTGAAAAAGTCACATTCTGCACATGAATACAAATCTACATTATTACCTATGTATAAATCACGGGCGCTGCTATCAGGGTTAAAGCTATTGATAAACTTAGTTGAATCTTCGAGTGCGTAAACCCCCGCGTTATTAATAGCGTAATAACCTGCATTTGGCGTTAAAATTTTATCAGGAAAGTCTAAGCTATTTGTATCTTCACCAGGTAAAACTTCTCTGCGTAAGCTTCTAAAAGAAGTACTTGTCCAAGGATGATCAAGCGCATTTAATGAATCTTGGCCTGAGTACTCAATAGCAAAAGCTGCATTACCACGGTCGTTGTTAAAGTTAGAACCGTATGAGAACGTTGCTTTTTCGTTGTTGTAGCTGCTTAAATCGGCAAAACCACGTGTAACGCTAAAGTCCATGCCTTCAATGTTGTCTTTTAATATAAAGTTAACAACACCTGTTACCGCATCAGCACCGTATACAGCAGATGCACCACCAGTAATTATCTCTACACGTTCAACCCATACACTTGGAATAGTGTTGGTATCTACAGATTGAGAACCTGCAGAGCTTGATACATGACGCTTACCATTTACAAGTACCAAAGTACGGTCTGTACCCATGTTACGTAAATCAAGAATATTTAAACCCGCAGTACCAATAAAACGGCCAGAGTTAGCCATAGAATATGTATTGCCAAGTGCTGGTAAGTTATTTAGCGCTTCACCAATGTTTACCGCGCCAGTGTTCATTAGCTGCTCGCCACTGATAACTGTTACAGGGGCAGGTGCAATAGCACCTTCACGTAAAATACGTGAACCCGTCACTTCAACACGTTCAATTTTTGTTGCTTGCTCATCTTGTGCAAGCACAGAATTACTTGCTGTTGCAGCAGCAGTAATTAATGCACATTTAATGCTAGTAGAAAGTAAATTATGACGCTTCATTTGATTCCCAGAGAATGTTTCATAGTAATTAAGTACAATGTAGTTTTATCCAAATGCAGTTTGTATTTGGATAAATCCCTATAATTTTTTATGAGGGCGGCGATTATTGCATGCTGATTATTTTATTTAAAGTAACTAACTTGTTGTAAAATAAGCAACTTGAATTAATCTGAAGGACGGTTGTTGTGGTTTTTGGTATTAATTACAAAGGCCCTTTAAATGATTTACTGTGGTGTTTTTACATTTAGTTTTTCTTATATGTTTTAGTTATTAACATTGGTTTTTATTTGTTAAATTTTAAGTTGTTTTTTAAGTCAATTTTTTGCAGTTTATAATTATTCACATATAAATTTTTATTTATATGAAGTTGTCAGCGAGTGTTATATGTACTTATTTGTAAAGGTTATGTGTGTTATTACTCTTTTAAAGTGATTTTTATTAGGTGTTTTTTATTCAAAAAAATCGTTATTTGAATATTTTTCACTATTGCGGCTTTAAAATGATTAATTTGTAAACCCCCTTTACAGCTCAAAGTGCTCATAACAGCTCGTAAAGTTACTTTGCTACGTAAACTTGATACAATTTAGGTGTTTTTAATTAATAGGTTTTACCATGAAGTATTTAGTTATTATTTTTACCTTTGCGTTTAGTTCAATGTCTTTTGCGCAGCAAGAAGTCGATCTTGAAGTAAATATGAAAAACACGGGCCTTGCATATAAACAAGCGGTGCAGGCAACTCAACTTAGTGAATTTAATACTGCGATTGATGAATTTATAAAGCTGGTTAAAGTGAGTAAAACAGGTAAGTTTTACAAAAAACCTGAGCAGTCATTGCAGGGCCTTGATAAAGTGATTGCTCAAGCTGAACTTGCAAAAAAAGCAGCAAACGAGCAGGGGCTAAGTGCGGCAAAAGAACCACTGAAAAATATAGATAATTTACGTAAAAAATATCATGAGTTACACGAGCCTCCAGGGTTCTTTGAATTACTGTTCGGTTCATAAACCTAGACTATATGTGTCTTTAGTAGCTACTTTTAAGCTAATTGCGTTAAAGGTATCTGCAGCAATAAATATAAGGAAACACAATGGAAATTTCAGTTTCAATGTTAGAAGGCCAAAAGCAAAGCGCTAAATTTGGCGACCTAGAAGTAATAAGCGATCAAAGCGTAAACGCTGGTGGCAATGCAGAGTATCCAGAACCGTTTGATTATTTTTTAGTAAGTATGGTTTTATGTGCGGGTTTTTATGCGCGTAAGTTTTGCGAGCAGCGTGATATTTCAACGCAAGGTATGACGCTTACTCAAAATAACGAAAATGTAGATGACAACGGTAAAAAGCTATTTTCAATTGAGATTAACTTACCAGAAGGCTTCCCGGATAAATATAAAAAGGCGCTTATTGCAGCCGTTAATACCTGTACGGTAAAAAAAGTAATTCAGGCAGTGCCAGAGTTTTCAGTCGTGGTAAAATAGTCCCCCCTAAATTAGGTAGCTTAAGCAAGCTACCTAATTATATGTTGAGCATCCCCGTTTAACTTATTTCTTTTTCATTCCTTGTACTGCTTTAAAGCGTGGGTTGTTTTTACAAATTACAAATACGCGGCCTTTGCGTTTTACAATTTGACACCCCTGACGTTGCTTAGCACTTTTAAGAGAGCTTAATACTTTCATACATTTTCCTTTTTAACAGTCGATAAACTTTTAAAACGACGATTAAACTGCGCAACGCGGCCATCTGTAGCGGTTGTTTTTTGCTTGCCTGTATAAAATGGGTGCGAGTCACTTGATACATCAATAGGTACGTATGGATATGTATTACCGTCTATTTCTACTGTGCGGCTCGTTTTTATGGTTGAGCCAATAATAAAGTAAGAATCGGCAGCGGTATCGTGAAAAGCAACCACGTGGTAATCAGGATGAATATTTGGTTTCATAATACGCCTCAATAAATGATATGTGATAGTATATCATTTTAATTTAACGTATTTATTCTCCCATTGCAAATTATTTAAATGTTCATCAAAAAGGCCGTAATTGCTGGCTATTTGCGCAAACAAATCAAAAAATAAGCACTTGAATCAAAAATGCTGGCTATTGGCGTTTAGGCTGTTATAACTATATTTAAGAGTTAAAACGTTAACAAATACGGTTATAAAGTTATTACAGAGGTTATGTATGAGTGACGCAACACAACAACAAGAACAAATAGATCAAGGGGTGATGGAAACCCTAAGAGAGCGCGACCACAGTACCTTGGCGCAACAAGTAAATCCTTTAACCTGCAACCACAATGATATTGTAGAGTTACTAGCAAGGTATATGGCACTAAGCGAGCAAGAAGATGATGAGCTGTTTGATGATTGGTTTGATAACCTAACTAAAGAGCAACATACTGTTTTAAAAGTATTTGAAGTTTACCGTGGACAATATGAGCACCAAAATTAAAGTGTTTATTTTTGTAAGTATGCCAAATCCAGTGGTTATTTAAATAAAACTAAATAGCCACTACTACTTTTTCATTAAAGAGTAGCTATGTTGTATCAACCACTACTCCCACCTGTTTAAATCATAATTTTTTGCGGATTGAATCTTATCTTTATTTAGGCACGACTTACTGATATTTATAAATATTTATTTATTGCTATTTTTAGGTAATGTTCTAGTTTGAATAGGCAGACTGTTTATAGTTTAAATAAGTTTATCGGATTATATACTCGAAAATATTCGCTCCAGTTTCGTAATTTATAAAACATTTAAAATTAATAGAGCTTTAATGATTAAACCTGAGATTCCAAATAACGAAGCTGAGCGATTACACGCGCTTAGAGCATTAAAAATTCTAGATACGTCTCATGAAGAGCGATTTGATCGTGTTACTCGTATTGCCAAGCGTATGTTTAATGTTTCTATTTCATTGGTTACTTTGATTGACGAAGACCGCCAGTGGTTTAAATCAAGACAGGGGCTCGATGCGCCTGAGCTTCCTCGCGAAACCTCATTTTGTGGCCACACCATAAATCAAGACGAGTTATTAATAATCCCAGATACAGCTCAAGACGAAAGGTTTTTTGATAACCCCTTTGTTACAGGCGATCCTAAAGTACGCTTTTATGCAGGTTTTCCTTTAAAATTAAGGGAGGGAGTCATTATAGGCACTTTGTGCCTTGCCGATAATAAACCTAGACAACTCAATGATGAAGAAAAACAATTACTAAGAGATTTAGGCACGTTAGTCGAGCGAGAAATTCAATCAATTCAACTAGCCACAATTGATGAGTTAACAAGAATCTCTAATCGACGTGGCTTTTTAAACCTTGCCGAACATACGCTAAATGTATGTAGGCGAAATAAAGTATCAATGTCGTTTATATTGTTTGATCTCAATAAGTTTAAACAAATTAATGATATTTATGGACACCACGAAGGCGATTTTGTATTAAATAAATTTGCACAAATTATGCTTAGTTCATTTCGTGATTGTGAAGTCATAGGTCGACTTGGCGGAGATGAATTTGTTGCGATGTTAAGCGACTCAGACGAGACAAAAGCAGAGTTTGTTTTACAAAGGTTTGCGGATGCAATAGCGCATGCTAATAATACCTTAAACAAGCCATACAAAATTGACTACAGTGTAGGGGTAACACACTTTAAACACGATACAGGTAAATCAGTTGAGGATATGATTCAAGATGCTGATGTTGCAATGTATCAGCAAAAAAAGCAGCAATCACTTTAGTGAACTATTTAGTTTAATTGCTGCTTGAACTTCACTTAACTTCCTCATGCTAGTATGAATCTTATAATATGCCGTTATTCGCTATTGCAGTCATTTTTTGCCGCGGGTGATGCTAAAGACACATTTGGTTGCCAAACCCTGTTCCATATTTTATGAAGATTGTTTAAGTTTGGTCTTTGACTTATTTTTTCAAAGTTACCAATGCTCACTTCTGAATCATTTTTTTGACCCACTACAAAATTAAACACATAGTTGCACTCCATGCCCATACGTAAATCAGAAAGTACAATATTGCTTTGCTGTTGGCGTACCGAATAAAACCCTTTAGTAAACCACTGCAAGCGTTTTATAGCCCATTCATCGCTAATATTATTTAACAGTGAAGGCGTTGTTTGATAAGCCGTTAATGTAACATCGCTGGGTGCGTCAAATACTGATGCATAACCTTCGTAGTATTGTCCGTCAGACATCACAACAATACGCCACAGCAAAGTGGTTAGCGGAGCAGGCGTACTAACATACGCATTTACTGGTATTTGTCTGTTGTTGAGAGCCGTTTTTACTTTGTCATCAATATTTACTTTTAAAATTAAAGCGCAAAATAAATATAGACTACTTAAAACTAAAGCCGCTGCATTTATACGATAAGCCGTTGCTGCTTTTATTTTGGGTATTAGCGTACATATTACGCCAATTAATAAAGGAAGCGTGTAAGCGGGGTCAATAATAAACACACTAGAAACCGCAAAGGGGTACTCAGTAAAAGGCCAGAGTAGTTGTGTACCGTATACCGTTAGGCTGTCTAATAGGGCATGTGTAGATAAACTTAAAAATACTAGCCAAAACCAGCGCACTTTATAAATTTGCATTCCCGCGTGTACTTTTAATATTAGCCATACAATGAGCGGGCTAATTAATAAATGTATTAATAACGAATGGCTAAAGCCACGGTGATAAGTAAATGCTTCTACAGATCCGCCATATGGCAAAAATACATCTAAATCAGGGAGCGTGCCTAGAATTGCTCCCCATAAAACGGCTTTTCGACCTATTTTATTGCCTAACACCGCATAACCTACAGCACTGCCTAATGCTACCTGCGTTAAAGAATCCATTTTAATTAATACCTTTAATTACTACTTTTGTTATTTATACTTTTTGATTATTAAAAAGCGTCAAAAAATCGGTTAAAACATTTAATAAGCATATTAGTATTAATATACAGAGCTTATAAACTAAGCCTAAGCTTTATGAAATCTAAAAAAGCCACAATTCGCGATGATACCGCACTGTTTCGCCGCTGCTTGCGCTAAGCGACAACGTAAATAAAATGAGTTTTACTAACGGCCAAGTTTACGAGCATGTAAGTTCGAATCTCATAAATCACCAATACGTATGGCTAAGTCTGTTTTATGCTCGAGTAAATTAATAGTACTGCCGTGTGAGGTTATATCAAGCGTTATGTGAGGGTATTACTTAGCGAATTCACCAATTAAAGGCGTAAGTTGATGCAATACAAAAGGGTTTGCCGCATCTATTAGTTGCTTGCCATTTGGCGCTTGTTTTAAAGCTTTATGGCGTTTTCATCTGTGCATAAAATATTTAGCCTTTCGCAGGCGTATTTTAAAAGTATAGCTTTCCTCGCATTTTAAATTAAGCAAAATAATACCCCGTGGCGACTTATAAGTCCTGTTCCCGTTTAAAATACGGATGGTCAATTTGTTACCATATTTGGAATGATAATTGCCTCTAATTATAAAAATGAAGTCGTCAATTTTTAGACACATGAGGCAAAAATGAATTTTGGAACTCTTTCTTCGCAGTTATACAATGACAATGGCTATTCAAACCTAAGTAATTTAAATAAAAACACTGTAAAAACGGATGATCCTAGTAAAAGTTCAGAGGCTAAAGCAGACTCTTCTTTAAATAAAGACGCCGAAAAAACTACGAGCTCTACTGCAGCTACTGAAGACGCAAAGTCTATCATTAGCAGCGAAACAGAAGATTCGAGAGACAATTCAGCAGTTCAAATGAATAAAGCGATCGAGTCAATTAAAGATTTACAGAGTAAAATAAGAGAAATGACCAATAGTTCTGATACGCCCACAGGGGAAGCGGTAGAAGAGCTAAGCGAACTTAAAAAGCAACTCGACAGTGAGCTATCGTCAATACAATTATCAGTGCGTAAAAATGTATCTACTTTAATGGATTCAATGTTTTCATCATCTTCGGATAGTAAACACTCAGGTTTGCTTTTTAATAACCAAGCATAATTTAACTTGCTTTTTAATATAGTTATAAGCTTAGTCGTGGCTTTATAAAATCTAAAAAAGCCACAATTCGAGACGATACCGCACTGTTTTTATAATACACGGCTTGTACAACCTCTCGGTTATTAGGTGAGCTAACTGCACTGGGTAACACTTCAACTAATTTACCTGTTTTTAGGTCATTGCCAATCATAAAGTGAGAAAGTAGCGCAACGCCTTGGTTTGCAATACATAGTTGGCGCACTGTTTCGCCGCTGCTTGCGCTAAGCGAAAACGTAAATAAAGCGGGCTTTACTAACGGCCAAGTGTTTAATTTAGGGGAGTCACTAAAACCAATTAACTTATGGTTTTGTAAGTCATCTACTTGTGTAATTGCTGCGTTGTTTTTTATATATTCTGGGCTGGCTACAATACGTAACTGACTGCTGCCGAGTTTACGAGCATGTAAGTTTGAGTCTTTTAAATCACCAATGCGTATGGCTAAATCGGTTTTATGTTCAAGTAAATCAATAATGCTGTCGTGTGAGGTTATATCAAGCGTTATGTGAGGGTATTGCTTAGCAAATTCTCCAATTAAAGGCGTAAGTTGGTGCAATACAAAAGGGCTTGCCGCATCTATTCGCAGCTTGCCACTTGGCGCTTGTTTTAAAAGCTTTATGGCTTCTTCACCGGTATAAAGCGTATTTAATCCTTCGCGCGCATATTTTATAAAAGTATGGCCCTCTTCGGTAAGTTCTAATCGGCGTGTTGTTCTGTTTAGTAAAGTGCATTGCAGTGTATTTTCAAGGCGTGATACAGCTCGCGACACTTTAGCCACTTGTTGATCGAGCAAATTAGCTGCCCCCGAAAAGCTTCCGCAATCTACTACCGTTATAAACGTTTCTAAATCTTCAGTTTTTGAATGAACAGCCATAAGTATACCAACACCATCTTTGCATTATTAACAAAAGTATTTTGTCACTAATGCTATTTTTTGCAAACGATATTTTAGCCAAACTACATTCTTCAAATATTAATGAGGACATAACTATGCCATTGGCTTTGTGGGCGCTTACCTTAAGCGCATTTGCAATAGGAACAACTGAGTTTGTAATAGTGGGATTAGTACCCACCATTGCAAACGACTTAGGCGTAAGCCTACCTTCAGCGGGTTTGCTTGTAAGTTTATATGCGGTTGGCGTTGCTATTGGTGCACCGGTGCTAACAGCTTTAACGGGTCGTTGGAATCGTAAAGTGGTCTTAATAAGCTTAATGGGCTTGTTTGTATTGGGCAACTTACTTGCTTGGCAAGCGCCAAGTTACGAAACATTAATACTTGCGCGCATTTTAACGGGGCTTGCCCATGGTGTGTTTTTTTCAATCGGATCGATGATTGCCACAAGTCTAGTAAGCAAAGACAAAGAAGCCAGTGCAATTGCCATTATGTTTACCGGGCTTACTGTAGCACTAGTAACCGGTGTGCCATTAGGTACATGGATTGGACAACACTTTGGTTGGCGTGCAACGTTTTTAGTTGTGTCGGTATTAGGTTTAATTGCATTAATCGGCAGCTCTATTTTAGTGCCAAAAAACTTAAAACAATCAATACCAGCCACGTTTAAAGAACAACTACAAGTAATTGTAAAACCGCGTTTATTACTCGTGTATTTAATGACGATATTGGGATACGGCGGCACGTTTACAGCGTTTACTTATTTAGCACCTATTTTAGAGCAACAAACAGGTTTTGCGCCTTCGGCTATTGCTTTAATAATGCTTGTTTACGGTGTATCGGTAGCGATAGGTAATATTTGGGGTGGAAAGTTGGCCGACAAACGCGGCCCAATTAGCGCACTGAGCATTATATTCAGCGCTTTGAGTATTATTTTACTGATATTTACTTTTACGATGGAATCAAAAATTGCTGCTGTACTTACTATTTTAGTCTGGGGCGCATTTGCTTTTGGTAATGTGCCAGGCTTGCAACTTTATGTAGTAAAGCAAGCACAAAAGCACACGCCCAATGCGGTAGATGTTGCATCAGGTTTAAACATAGCCGCATTTAATATTGGTATTGCACTTGGCTCAATTATTGGCGGTAGCGTAGTAGAGAATATGACCCTGCAAGATACAGCATGGATAGGCGCCGTTATCTCTGTTTTAGCACTTGGTGTTACACGCTACAGCGGTATGCTTGATAAACGTGAAATTCAGCAAGCATAAAGCCTTAGCAGGGTCTGTTGACCTTTTAGGATTAAATTTGTTCAATCTAGGGAGGATTTAATCACGGAGCGAGGTTTGTAACCTAGTGGGCTAAGTAAAAATCGAGGGACAAAGAGTAAATCCACCCTAGGAAGAACCTACAGGCAGCGCGTATTTGGCATTTATGCTGCGTTATCGCCTATTAATGTGGAACAACCACACTGCATAGGCTCTGCCTTGCCTAAATACCAAATACACTGCTGCAAATGTAATCTCTAAAGATTAACAGACCCTAACCTTGAAACTAAAATTAATGACCTCATACCTGTTATGAGGTCATAGATTTTTAAGTGACAGTCGTAATAAGAAGTAAAAGGTGTATTTCGTAAAACTTTTAAAAGTTTGTATTTCAAACCGATTATTTTATAAGGATAAACCATGACAAAACGTGTAATAGAAATGCCAGAACTCGGTATGGGAACATTCCGCTTAGAGGGCGACACTGCCTATAACTCAGTAAAAATGGCACTCGAAGTTGGGTTTCGCCATATTGATACCGCACAAATTTATGGCAACGAAGAGCAAGTAGGTCAAGCCATAAAAGATAGTAATATTCCGCGCAGTGAAATATTCTTAACTACCAAAGTGTGGAATAACAAATTAAATAAAAGCGACTTTATCCCAAGCGTTAAAAAGTCACTTGAAAAGCTACAAGTTGATTCGGTCGACTTACTGCTAATTCATTGGCCATCGCCCGCTAACGACGAGCCAATGAGTGAATACCTTACTGAATTACTAAAAGCTAAGCAGCTTGGTTTAACTAAGCACATTGGTGTATCAAACTTCACCATTGCAAACTTAAATGAAGCAATGCAAACACTCGACTCGCGTGAAATATTTACCAATCAGGTTGAGGTTCACCCATATTTAACTAATACTAAATTACGCGCATTTTGTGCTCAGCACGACATTCATGTAACAGCATACATGCCATTTGTAGTAGGTAAAGTACTTAAAGATCAAACCATTATCGACATTGCTAAAAAGCACGATGCAAGTCCAGCACAAGTTGTTCTAGCGTGGGTTAACGCCAGCGGCATGACGACAATTCCATCATCAACTAAGCGTAAAAACTTAGAAGATAACTTTAACGACCACGTTAAATTAGATGATGAAGACATAGCCCGCATTGATGGCCTAGATTGTGGCGACCGCCAAGCAACACCAGAATTTGCGCCGCAGTGGGATCAGTAAATTTACCCCAAACGCAAAGTTAAACTAAATATTTTAAGGTGTAGATTATCTACACCTTAACTTTTAAAAGGAATACACATGTTAACGGTTATAGCGGCACTGTCGTGCAAAAATATTGATGCAGATGTAATGCTTACAGCACTTGAAAACTTACAAAAGTCATCGCGCCAAGAAGTAGGGTGCTTACGTTATGAACTATCGGTAAAAAGTGATGATGAACATACCGACTATGTAGTTAGTGAACAGTGGGCGTCTGACGAGCACTTTGAAGCGCATAAAAACGAGCCACACTTTAAAGCGTTTGGTACGCAAGTTACTGGGCTTTTAACCAATAGTAGTATTGATGTATATAAATCAATTGGTTAAATTCTTTTTATAGTGCCTATTATGGTACGTATTAAAATACTTAGTTAAATTACATATCATAAAGTAAATACTCAAATAGGTGCTGTTAACCTACATCACCTTTTATTCTTACACTTCAACCTGCCTAAATACACAACTTCGCCAATATCAATGAAACCTATTAGGACTCTTTTTGTTAATTCGCATTCGTAGTGCGTCGAAATCAAAAGAGGTTCATAACTTTATTAAAAGTCGTTTTGGTATCACAACCCACTCTAATAAATAGCCTATTTAATTTGTTGTTTACATTAAAGTTCTCTGGTGTAAATTATAGAAATATAATATGGCATTTTAGTCAGCCGTAAATAGTTCGAGTGGTACTCAATATGAGACTCAAAATAGCAAACTATTTATATATTTTTTGTGTGTTATATTTTTAGAGCTGAGTTAATTAAACTAATAATGGAGACATGGGTATGGAAATTAATAAATCTAATCAATCTATTCTTATTTTTGTAATTCCTTTATTAACTGCGTATTTTGGATCAAAAGTTATATTTCACTTATTTGCTTTTGAGTATCTTGTGTTTACAGATACTTTTGACATTCTAAAGCTACTCATTGATATTAGTGTATTTGGAGTGTTGTTCTATATTAGTTCGCTGGGCGTTGGTTATGTCATCAGAGCTATAACATAAGTTTTTAATCATTAGCTGGTAAATTGCTAGCTAAAAAATCACAGCCAATAAAGCCTTAACAGCTTTAAACTGTATAATTTATATGGAGATAATAATGAAAAAATTAATCGCAATAGTAGCGTTGTTAGGCTTTGCCTCATTTGCACAAGCTAATGATAGTTTTGTAGTGAATGCCAAGTTTTATGATAATAAAAACTTAATTGGTTCACCTGTTTTAGTAGTCAATTCAAATGAAGAGGCGTCAGTTTCAATTGATAATTCGTATAGTTTTGCTCTTACAGTAACGCCAATTGATGATTCTACTGTTGGTTTAGCAACTGACCTAAAACTAGGTGGAAAACATATGGCTCCCTCTTTAGTTGTTGAACTAGGCAAAGAAGCAAGTATCAATATTGATGGTAAAGAGCTTTCAGTTTTAGTAAGCAAATCAAACAGCTAACAAGTTAAAAATTAGGAATATAATTAATGAGAAACTCAAGAAATGAAATAGTAAAATATGGAGTCTCTTTTGGTACAGCCCTAGCAATTGCTATTTCATGGAGTGCTAACGAGTCTGTGTTATGGGCAATTTTGCACGGTTTTTTATCTTGGTTTTATGTTATTTGGCATGTAATCACGCGATAAGTGCTTTCGCGTTTGCACTGATTGATTATGTAGACTGCGGTCAATGTTAATAGCCGAGTAATTACCATTTAAAACGATTAAGTTAAAAATATAAAAGGAATAATTAATAATGAAAGGTGCGGGTGGAAGTTCTGGTGGTATTGGGCATTTTTTTATTGGTTTGATTATGATGTGCGGTGGCTTTTATATGCTGCTAAACGCAATTTCGGTGACCTCTAATTTTGGACTAAGTTCTCGCATTTATAGTGTTAATGCTTTAGGTGGCTTTGGCGTTACAGGCGGCATGGTTATGATCCCATTTATTTTTGGTGTGGGTCTGATTTTTTATAATTCTAAAAATATTTTAGGCTGGGTGCTATCTCTAGGTTCGTTAACCGCACTAATATTTGGCGTTATATCGAGTGTGCGATTTAGTATGCGAACTATGACGTCGTTTGATTTGATTGTTATTATAATTTTAGCGTTTGGCGGCTTAGGGTTGTTTTTACGTTCGCTTAAATCTATTGATACTTAAATAATCACCACGCTTTGTTTTAAATACAATTTTAATTATAGGCATTTAACATGATGTTCTAATGCCTAAGCTAATACATTAATAATATAACCCTTCCTATTTACTGCTTAACCAGTAACGTATTTTAAAGAGATTTATGTGAACAACTCAATACAGCTAAAACTAATTGCTACTCACTTATTAGCACAAAGAGATGAAAACCCAGCACGTTCAAACTTTCCTAAAGAGTTAGTACTAGACTCGACTGACGATGCAATAGAAGTACAAAAGTTGATGATTTACTTAAATGATCAAACTGTATATGGCTGGAAGTGTATGCTGCCTTTAGATGATGGCTCAATTATATTAGCGCCTCTTTTACATGCACCTATAAAACAAGCTGAAAATTGCCCACTGTATACAACAAACAACAAAGCGCTGATAGAACCAGAAATTGCATTTATTTTGCAAAGCGATTTACCAAGTAATAAAACCTATACAAATGAAGACGTAGATACTGCATTTGCCAGCGCCCATTTAGCACTTGAGCTTATTCAAAAAAGGTTTGATGAAGACACTCCAAGCACTCACATTGAAAAGCTGGCCGATGGCCTATCTAATCAAGGCGTGTATTTAGGCCCGCAAATAGATAAAGCCAAAGCGTATAACGCAAGTACTGTAAATATTAACGTTAAGCAAACTGAGCTGGAGTTAAACTTGGCAGGTGTGCACCCTGCAGAGCTTGCGCAGCTTCCACTTTATTGGGCGGTTAATTACTTATCAGCAAAGGGAATTAATTTAAAAGCAGGGCAAGTGTTTATAACTGGTTCTTACTGTGGTGTAGTTGAGCTTAATACCAATGAGCAAACATGTATTACATATGAAGATTTAAATACATTTAATGTGACATTTTTATCCCATTAAGCGTAATACTCATTTTAACGGTCATAATAAAACAACCCACTAATTAGCGGGTTATTTTTTATTTGGCTAAATTTTAATTATTGATTTTAGAGAGTAATGCAGGATTTATTACGAGATTTCGTACGCCGTGAGCGTGATCTTCATTAAATGTGTTACTTTCACACCATTTGCCAACACTGTTTATATCAACCTTTGCTACTTTTGGTTTAACTGACCATGTTACTTGAAAAGGAGAGCCTGCCTCGTTGTAACTAGGGCCAGTAGTTGAACCGCTATAAACAACCGGTTTACCCGTATTTGTAGGTGTAGCAATAGCTTGATAGTAACCATTAACAGATGACACGGCGCTTATTTGAGCAAAATCAAGTGCGTTAGCATCGTTTACTAATACATATACTTGAGCTTCAACACGTAGTTGCGGATTTTTAATCGAATCACTTAAACAGCTACCCAAGGTAGGGCCTGGTTTTACAATTGCTGACGTATGAACGTTATGAACCTCAATGGTATCGCCAACTAAAAGCGCGCCGTGATCGCTCGGACAAATTTCAATTTTTGCTGGTTTACTTTCACTTTTAGTTAAAGAGCCTGAATATAAGTAGCCACTTTTAAAGCCTTTTCCATTACCATTTCCGGCATATTTACTAAACTCGCCACCGGCATGTTCAGCATTTTTATGAAAGTGTATATTACATAAGTTCATATTTGATGAAGTTGGGGCATGAGAGAAAACTACGGTGTTTTCGCCTTTATAATTATCAATATTGCGTGGAGATTGTGGGCCAAAGCCTTTATTCGCAGTGTTTTTAGCAAGTGCTGCACGCTGCATTTTTATTATGTCGTCATTTGCTATTTCGTGGTTAGCTTTAGCTAGCGTATTAAAAGATAGGATAGTGATTACAGCAGAAATTACACTTATTTTTGTTTTGATTGTCATTGAGTCAGTGCCTTTAAATCATGTTTTACGTAACAATTAAGTTAACAGATCTTGTTTTTCGTAAAATAATCCTAAAATGATAAATAATCAAACTATTGCAAAACTATTTTATAGATAAGTCGTATTTTAAAATAAGTGCATCTATATAGCGGGTGCGTAATGTGTGTTGTTTTTCATGATCGGCGCCATGCCCTAATGCTTTGTTTAAAAGCTTCATGGCGGGGTGCAGTAGCGCTCTTTCTTCTTGGTTTAAGCTCGCTTTACTGCGCAGTTCTGTAATGTCGTCAACTAATAGCCTGCCAATATCTACCGAGACTATTTCGTCTATTAATCCATTTTGAGTAAGCACGCCGTACTTACTGCATAAAAACTGTTGCCAAATTTGCTGCAAGTGTTCGTCTATTTCGCAGCCAAATAGCTCTTCGCTAAACGTAAATCCTTGCTGAGCGAGTTTAGTTAGGCTTGCAGTATATTGCTGTGCAAAATAATTAAAAGCATGGCTTGATGATTCTATTTTTTGTTTTAAAAGACCTTGACCCCAATTAACACAGCCGCGCGGGTAATAGTCGTCATACTCTTCGCATTCATACAAACCTGAATATGAGCTGCAGCTAAGTTGACTTTTAATACAGTAACTTGGTTTGGGGAAAACACTTCGCTCTTGCCAAGCTAAAAGTGTATCTGCATCTATATTTAATGCTTGGCACAGTTCATCGGTGTTATAAAAATGAGTTGCTAAGTAATCAGATAAACGCATAAAGCCTCTGGTATAGTTAAAAATAAAGCACTGTTCATATATACAGTTATTCATTTTGTATTACCAAACTTAATAACACAAGAGATTTTATAATTAAATGTGGGTTTACACCTCCAAAAGTACCGGCAATTATGTTACAAATAGCGCAAGTTTTATAAATAATGATTTTTTATGCGCACCCTAGACCAAATTAAACAAGCAAGCCTTATTACAGCTATTAAAACGCCATACTTAGCAAACGGTGAAATAGACCTGGCAAAGTACGATGAACTCGTAGAAATACAAATTGCAGCAGGCGTTGACGGCATTGTAGTTGGTGGCACAACAGGCGAAGGCCAGTTAATGAACTGGGAAGAGCATTTAATGCTTATAGCGCACAGTGCAAACAAGTATGGTGACAAACTGGTTATTGTTGGTAATACCGGTAGTAACAACACTCGTGAAGCGATTAAAGCAACTAAATATGGCTTTGCCAGCGGTATGGATGCAGCACTGCAAATTAATCCATATTACGGACGTACGTCTATTGCGGGTGTTAAAGAGCACTTTAAGCGCGTACTTGATATTGGACCTGCCTTTATTTACAACGTAGCAGGGCGAACAGGTCAAGACCTAACACCTGATATTATTGAGCCACTCGCTAAGCATGAATATTTTATTGGTGTAAAAGAGTGTGGCGGTAATGAACGTATTGCCCATTATGAACAACAAGGTATTGCATGTTGGTCGGGTAACGATGACGAAAGTCATGATGCGCGCCACACACATAAAGCGCACGGTGTTATTTCGGTTACTTCTAACTTAATACCTGGGTTATTCCGTCAGTTAATGGATACGCCAAGTAACGAGCTAAATGCGTCGTTACAACCATTAATGAACTGGTTGTTCTGTGAACCAAACCCGATTGCCATTAATACCGCATTGATGATGACAGGTGCAGTAAACCCTGTATTTAGATTACCGTACTTACCGCTTAGTGATGAGCAGCAAGCTCAAGGCGAAGTGTTAATTAATGAGTTGAATAACAACGATGTTGTTGGCGGTATAGCTAAGTGTTTAAAGCAGAATGATATAGCTCTACTTTCATAGTAATATGAGCAGGCACTGAACGACTCGTTAGTTCAGTGCTTTTTGTTAATGATTATTTACTTCTATTGCTAAAATCGGTAAAATTCCCTCCCTTATATCTTATAAAATATGCAGAGCTGTGAAATTTGTTGTTGAAGAACTCGCTATATGGATAAAGCCCGAACAGCGACAAATAAAAGAGAGTAATTGGTTTGATTCCTCTGTATTAAATCTTAGTTGGGTGCCTGCTATGCAGCGACGCCGAATGACTTCCTTTATCAAAATGGCACTTTTTAGTGCTCATCAAGTAAGTACTCGAGGTAACTACGTTAATTTACCGAGTGTTTTTTCTTCTCGCCACGGTGATTTTCACAAAACGTCTAACTTACTTATTGATGTAGTAAATTATCAGCCACTGTCGCCCACTGGTTTTGGGTTAAGTGTGCACAATGCCGCATCGGGACTTTTTGGGATAATACAGGGTAATACAAGTGCTACAAATGCTATTGCTGCAGGAGCCGAAAGCTTTATCTATGCACTCGTAGATGGCTTTGTAAGACTTGCTGATAACGATCTGCAACACATGTTAATAGTTCATACCGATGAGACTCTCCCCGATATTTACGCTCAGTACGCCGATGAACAGCAAATAGCACACTCTATTGGTTTAATAATAAGAGCGCCGCAAAAAGGCGAACCCCATTTTAGTTTAAACAAAGTATTTAATACGGGCATGGAAAAAAGCGACTTACCAATGAGTATTCAATGCGCTAAAGCTTTGTATGAGCGAAGCAATATATTACTTGTTCATAACACGCTTGAGCACGATTGGCAGCTTACATACCATGCTTAAAAATGTACAAAGGTTATGTGGGTTGATTTGGCGGATTATTGCTACTGCATTTTGCTTTTCAGTTTTTGGGGTTGGTGGTTTAGTATTAGCCTTTATTGTTTTTCCTGCTCAGCGCCTATTTCAAAGTGACTCAGTTAAACAAAAGATTAAGGCTCGAAAAACAGTACATTACAGCTTCAAATGGTTTGTTAGTTTAATGCATGTAACGGGCGTTATTCGATTTCATGTCAACGATAAAGCAAAAATTGAAGGCTTAAAAGGGCAACTGATATTAGCAAACCATCCTTCTTTAATTGATGTTGTTGTTTTAATTTCGGTAGTAAAAAATGCAGATTGCGTAGTAAAGGCGCATTTATTTAAAAATCCTTTTATGCGCGGCGTTATTAAAAGCACCGGCTATATAAGTAATGACGATCCGCAGGAGCTATTACGAGAATGCGAGCGCAGTTTGCAAAAGGGTAATAACTTAATTGTATTTCCTGAAGGGACACGGACAGAGCCTCACAAAACATTAAAGTTTAAACGAGGCGCTGCAAATATTGCAATTAGATGTCATGCGCCCATTACTACTTTTTTAATTAAAATGAAGCCAAACACTTTAACCAAAGGCACACCTTGGTATAAGGTCGCGCCATATCAGGCGCATTTTACAATGGGGCTTGCGAGCCAGCAGTTTAATTGTGCAACGTACGACAGCGATATGCCTGCGATGCAATCACGCCAATTGACTAAAGATTTACAACATTATTTTACACAAGAGCTAAAAAATATATGAGCGAATTAAAAGAACAAATAAAACAACTGATTATCTCAAGCCTTGACCTTGAAGACATGACCACTGCTGACATACAAGATGATGACGCTTTATTTGTAGATGGCCTAGGACTAGACAGCATAGATGCATTAGAGCTTGGTCTTGCGATAAAGAAGCAATTTGATGTGAAAATAGATGCAAACTCTGATCAAACTAAAGCGCACTTTGCCTCAGTTAATTCTTTAGCAAAATTTATTGAACAAGCACGTTCTTAATATATAAAAGTAGGAAGAAAGATGAAAACCGCTGCTGAAATTTATGATGTATTACACGGCATTTTAGAAAACGAATTTGAAATAGACCCAGAAGATATTAGCTTAGAGGCTAACCTGTACCAAGATCTTGATTTAGACAGTATTGATGCAGTTGACTTAGTTGTGAAATTAAGAGAAATCACAGGTAAAAAAATTGAGCCTGATGCCTTTAAACTTGTGCGCACAGTGCAAGACATAGTCACCGAAATAGAAAAGTTAGTTAACTAATACTATGTTAAAAGCAGTTTTAACAACGTTAATTATGATTTGCTTGGCTTGCTACCCTATTATTGTGTACGTAGGCCTTACGCGTTTTAATAGTCAGATTATTACAGTATTACTGCTATTTTTACTCGGGCTTAGACTTTGGGTAAGCAGAGCCTTGTTTGATAAAATGCCGTGGTTAAAGCCCGCTACATTTTTAGCAGCCATTACTATTTTGATTTCCAAGGTAATGGATAGCGACTTAGGGCTGCGTTTGTATCCCGTAATCATTAATTTAGTTATGTTAGTTGTGTTTGCGTATTCTTTGTATAAAGGGCCTTCTATTATTGAAACCTTTGCGCGCATTACTGAGCCCTCACTTGATGAAAACGGTGTAATTTATACAAAAAAAGTAACGCTAGTGTGGTGTGTTTTTTTTGTATTAAACGGTGGTATTGCCCTGTACACCAGTATTTTTAGTAGCCTAGAAACCTGGGCTTTTTATAATGGTTTTATTGCTTACTTAGCTATGGGCACATTGTTTGCTATAGAGTGGCTAGTCAGACAAAAAGTAAAAAGGAACGCCGGTGTTTAATGCTTTTCAAAGTAATGCGATAAGAACATGTTTTAATCATACTGATAATGATATTTCGGAGCGTCAGTTTGTTAGTGATATAAACGAAGTTTTAGCAAAGCTATCAACGTTAAATGCTAAATCATCGGTTGTTTTATACACCACAGACACCTACAAATTTGCCGTGTACTTATTTGCTTTGGCACTACACGGAAACACAGTGATTTTGCCGCCTAATGGGCAACCTGCAACGTTAAACTCCTTGCTTAAACAAACACCTTTTTTTATTGGTGAGTCTGAATTAGTAGCCGATTTAGAGGCTGATTTTTTAGATATAGGAACCTTAGTCAATCAACCTCACTTTGTATCTATTGAAACAATTAAATGGCCTCAAGAAGGCACAATTGTTTTTTACACGTCGGGCTCGTCGGGTAAAGCAAAGCCAATTGTAAAAACGTGGCAGGTAATAAATAAAGAATTAAGTACATTAATTAATAGCTACGCACTGATTGATAATCCTATTTTTATAGCGAGTGTTTCGCATCAGCATATATACGGCTTATTGTTTAGATTATTGTGGCCATTACGTGCAGGAAAGGTTGTAAATACAGAGCTATTGCATTACCCAGAACATATAGCTACAAAGCTCAAGTTATTTAAAAAAGTAGTGTTTGTTTCAAGCCCAGCGCAGTTAAAACGGTTATGTATTGATAATGTTTTAGTGGATGATAAGTCTCATTTACAATGGATTTTCTCATCAGGTGGACCGCTATTAAACGAAGATGCTGTATCGTTGTTTACGCAATTAAATAAACCAGTTACACAAGTTTTTGGTAGTACCGAAACCGGTGGTATCGCGTATCGACAAGTTACTTCACTTGAAAAGGTTAGCCTTTGGCAGCCTTTTTCGGGTATTAAAGTACGGGCTTTGGACGATCAGCGTTTAATTTTAAACTCACCGCTCGTTCGCGACAAAAATTACCCTTTAGATGATAGAGGCGAAGTACTTAAAAATGGTCAATTTAGATTATTAGGCCGATTCGATCGAATTATAAAATTAGAAGAAAAACGATTAAGTTTAGATGAGCTAGAACAACATTTGTGTACTAGTGAGTGGGTAAGTGAAGCTAAAGTAATCGCCTTGCCTGGTGAGCGATTAATTGTAGGCGCTATTGTTGTGCTTACGCATAAAGGGCAGATGTTTTTTAATGGTGACGGTAAGTTAGCTACAAATAATTTATTAAAAGCGCATGCATTAGCGCGCTTTGAGCGAATTTGTATCCCTAAAAAGTGGCGTTTTGTAGAGCAATTACCATACAACTCACAGGCAAAGTTAAATTTAAAAGCATTGGAGAGTCTTTTTGCAAAAGTTGACTAAAACACAGCCTGATTTACTGTCTTGTGAAAAAGCAGAGCAAAAGTATAAATTAAGCTTACTAGTTCCTCATGATTTAGATTATTTCAAAGGACATTTTACGGATGGCCCAATACTCGCAGGTGTTGTGCAATTAGACTGGGCAGTGGCTGCAATTTGTAAATATTATAATGTTCAGCAACCTGTTAAAAATGTTGAAGTATTAAAATTTCAGGTAGTGATTACCCCAGGTATAACAATCGAATTATTGCTTGAGCAAAAAGCAGAGAATAAATATACCTTTTCGTATAATTCAAACAAAGGACAGCATGCATCTGGCCGTGTTATTTTTGATAGCCTAATAAATGAATAACTTTTGTATTGTTATCCCAAATTATAATCACATTACGGTTATTGATGATGTACTGAGCCAATTATCGTCATTTAATCTTCCTATTATTATGGTTGATGACGCAAGCAACGCCGAAGCTAAAAATGTGTTTAGTAAGCTTGATGCAAAACACGCGCAGTTGAGTGTAGTTACCCACGACGATAATCAAGGCAAAGGCGGCGCGGTACAAACCGGCTTAAAGCAAGCATATAAGCTAGGTTTTTCGCATGCGATACAGATTGATGCTGATGGTCAGCATGACTTATCTGATATTAAAAAACTAATAGCGCTTTCAAACGCTCAGCCTAAAGCGCTTATAAGCTGTTGCCCAATATATGACGATTCAGTGCCTAAACACCGTTATTTAGCACGTTATTTAACGCATGTTTGGGTATGGATTGAAACGTTAAGTTTTACAATTGTAGATTCAATGTGTGGCTTTAGAGTATATCCGCTTGAGCCAAGTACAAAGCTAATTGATGAGGTATCGCTTGGAAAACGCATGGATTTTGACCCCGAAATTTTAGTGCGTTTATATTGGCGCAATGTGCCTTTTGTATTTTTACCTAGCCAAGTAATTTACCCCGAAAATGGGCTTTCTCATTTTCAGCCATTACACGATAACGTGCGTATTTCGTGGTTGCACACTCGCTTATTTTTTGGAATGTTGATTCGCTCTCCTGTGTTAATTTGGCATAAATTAAAGAGGCGTTATGGCGGCTAAACACTGGTCTAAAATGCAAGAGCGCGGTAATTTCTTAGGTATTCAAATACTGTTATTTGCTCATAAATTACTGGGTAGAAAAGGGCTGTGGATTGTTTTGTTTCCTGTGGTTTTTTATCTTTTTTTAACAGGAAAAGTAGCGCGTGTAGCATCTAAAGCGTTTTTAGCGCAGGTTAATGTTTACCAAGGCAGTAAACAACCTGTTACGTTTAAAATGCAATTAACGCACTTTTGCAGTTTTGCAGATAGCGCATTAGATAAAATTGATGCTTGGCTTGGGCGAATAACCCAACGTGATATTAAATACACTAATGAGCATTTATTTGCTGAGCTAGATGAGCAAAATCAAGGGGCTATTTTTATAGGTTCCCACTTGGGTAATTTAGAGGTGTGCAGGGCACTTAGCCAGCACCGCAGCAGTAAAAAAATAAATGTACTGGTGTTTACCCATCACGCTGTTGAATTTAATAAAATGCTTAAAAAGATTAACCCAGATGTGTCGGTTAATTTAATACAAGTGACTGATATGGGGCCTGACTTAGCTATTTTACTAAAAGAAAAAGTAGAGCAGGGAGAAATAATCGTTATTGTTGGTGACAGAACAAGCACAACAACGGCTTCTCGGTCGGTACAGGTACCGTTTTTAGGCAAAAATGCCCCATTTTCACAGGGGCCTTTTATATTAGCCGCGCTGCTTGATTGCCCTGTTTACTTTTTGTTTTGTTTAAAAGATAAAAAAAGCAAAAAGTATCAAGTGATATTTGAACATTACAGCCAATCATTAAAAATGCCTCGACGAGAGCGACAGCAGGCGCTAACACTTATTATTACTGACTATGCACAGCGTTTGAGTTATTACGCAGCTTTATATCCTTATCAGTGGTTTAATTTTTACGATTTTTGGAAAAGTGATCAGCAGGTAGTACGCGATCAATCAATGGAGAACAAGTGTGACTGAACAAAATATACAGCTTTTTGGCAATCAGCGATT
Source organism: Pseudoalteromonas sp. NGC95 (assembly GCF_015864705.1). Classification (NCBI taxonomy): domain Bacteria; kingdom Pseudomonadati; phylum Pseudomonadota; class Gammaproteobacteria; order Alteromonadales; family Pseudoalteromonadaceae; genus Pseudoalteromonas; species Pseudoalteromonas sp. NGC95. The sequence goes on along the minus strand of NZ_JADYWR010000007.1, from coordinate 88,172 downwards.
ATCAATTGAAGATATTGTTCGAGTTGCCTTTAATGAAACACAAGTGCAATTAAATAGCTGTGAAACTTTTAGCGTTAAAATTAATAGCGCTTTGCGTTTTTTAGACACACTTTTAAAAGAAGATGGCGTAATTTATGGCGTTACAACTGGTTACGGTGATTCTGTAACGGTGGCTGTACCCCTTGATTTAGTTGATGAACTACCTCTGCATTTAACTCGCTTTCACGGCTGTGGACTCGGGGATGTATTTAATAAAGTTCAAGGGCGTGCAATTTTAGCGACCCGCTTAACATCACTTTCACAGGGCTACTCTGGTATTAGCTGGGAAATGCTGCACCTACTTAAAGATTACTTAAATAACGATATAGTGCCTGTGATCCCGCAAGAAGGGTCAGTAGGTGCCAGTGGCGATTTAACACCGTTATCTTACGTTGCAGGTGCGATGGTAGGCGAGCGTGATGTGTTTTACAAAGACCAAGTACGTAACAGTGCAGAAGTTATGAAAGAAGTTGGCTTAGAACCACTAACACTAAGGCCAAAAGAAGGTCTTGCCGTTATGAATGGCACAGCGGTAATGACTGCATTAGCGTGTTTAGCGTTTGATAGGGCTAATTACTTAGCTAAACTGGCGAGCCGTATTACTGCATTATCAAGCTTAGCGCTTAAAGGAAATAGCCATCATTTTGATGAGATATTATTTTCAGTTAAGCCACATCCTGGGCAGCAGCAAATTGCACGTTGGATAAGAGAAGATTTAAACCATCACGATCACCCTCGTAATGCAGACAGACTTCAAGATAGGTATTCAATCCGTTGTGCACCCCATGTTATTGGTGTTCTGCAAGACAGTCTGCCGTTTTTTAGGCACATGATAGAAAACGAGCTTAATTCAGCAAACGATAACCCAATAATTGACGGCCAAGGTGAGCATGTATTACACGGCGGGCATTTTTACGGAGGCCACATTGCAATGGCAATGGATAGCATGAAAACAGCCGTTGCAAACCTTGCTGATTTAGCAGACAGACAAATCGCTTCTTTGGTTGATACTAAGTACAACAATGGGCTACCTTCAAACTTGTCTGATAGTGCACCAGAGCGCCGTTATATTAATCATGGTTTTAAAGCGGTTCAAATTGGCTGTAGTGCTTACACTGCTGAAGCATTAAAGCTAACCATGCCGGCCAGCGTTTTTTCTCGCTCTACAGAGTGTCATAATCAAGATAAAGTGAGTATGGGGACTATTGCGTCTCGCGATTGTTTACGTATTTTACAGCTAACAGAACAAGTGTTAGCAAGTACGTTATTAGCAAGTATTCAAGGTGTTAGATTGCGTATAAAACAAGGCGATCTTGAGTTTTCGACTTTAACGCAAGATATGCAAAACATGTATACCGATATAACTGATTACTTTGAAAACCTCACTGAGGATAGACCAATGGAAGCCGTGCTAAGGCAAACAATAGGGTATATTCAAACTAAACGTTGGGCGTTGTATGAATAGTAAAGGTGCATTATTAACGCATGTTGTAGAAATTGAAATTCCATTTCATGACTGCGATCCAATGAATGTTGTATGGCATGGTAACTACCCACGTTACTTAGAAGTAGCGCGCTGCGAGTTACTGCGTTTATTTGATTATGATTACCCACAAATGCATGAATCGGGCTACGCGTGGCCTATTGTTGATATGCAAATAAAGTATGTCGCCTCAGCAGTATTTACTCAAAAAATTAAAGTAGCGGCTTATTTAAAAGAATACGAGAATAGACTACGGATTGATTACGTAATCACTGACTCGCTAACTAATAAGCGCCTTACTAAAGCCTCAACCACGCAAGTTGCGGTTGAGGTTAGCTCCAAAGAAATGCAATTTGAATCACCCGCTATTTTATTTAATAAGTTAAAAGCGGTTTTGAATTAAATTTTTATTTTATAGGCGATTAAATGAATTTTTTAAAATGTTTTACATTGAGCATAGCCATTAGCTTTTTACTGTTTTGCTCTGTAGTAAATGCAGCAGTTATTAAAGGTGAGTTTAAGCAATATAAGCAATTTAATGGATTTGCTAAGCCTTTTATTTCGTCGGGTGTTTTTTCGTTAATTGACGAAAAGCTAATTTGGCAAGTGAAAATGCCTGTTGAGAGTATGCTCATAATAGAAAACGGCAAAGTGCTTGCACAAAATGCCAATGGTGAGTTAATACCACAACCCGGTAGCGAGCAATTTGTAGGATTACTGAGTGACTTACTTAGCGTAAATATGAGTGCTCTGGAAACACGTTTTGACATTGCTAAAATGCAAGACAGTTGCACACAGTTAATACCAAAAGAAGCTATGCTAAAGCAATTATTTAGTGATTTTATTTTATGTGAAACTGCTAAGCAAGTGAGCAGTATTACACTAAATGAGCACTCAGGAAATAACACAAAAATTGAGTTTACTTATTCCAAATAAAATTATGTTTTTAAATAATGCAATGGTTAATTAAGGGAATAGTGCAGTGACAAAACGAATTACCGTTATTGTAGGGTGGTTTAGCAGTTTAATTTTACTTTTTGCTGCAGCTTTTTGGCTGTCTAAACCAACGTTTAGCGCCGATATGTTTAGCTTATTGCCAAAGTCGCACTCCCAAATTGCACATGCGGAAGATGTTTTTTTTCAGCAAAATGCTAACCGTATTATGTTCTCGTTTGCAGGAAATAATAAAAATAAAGCATTTGATGATTTCCAAAAATGGCTCGACGATAATGCAATTAAAAGCACATTTAACTTTCCGTCCGTTAACGATTTAGCGCAAACATTCTCACCTTTCAAACATGCGTTATTAAGTGATACTTACAAGCAAACATTAAGCAAAAAAACAACGTTTGAACATTATTACCTTGAGCAATTAAATCAGTTAGGCAACCCATTTGTAAGTGCTACCTTAAGCAAAGATACAAGTTTGAGCTTAGCGGCATTTATAGAAGATAACTTAAAACAAAGCCAATTGTTTACGCTTGAACAAGGTCGTTTAACTCGACGTTTAAAAGGCGTTGAATACCGTGTCATTTTGGCAAACTTAGCGCCTGAAAATTTAGGGGTTAATAAATCAATTGATTTAGCTGGCTCGATAATTAAACAGATCAATATACTTAATAAAACCTACCCTGATTTAAGCATTACTTACTCTGGTGTGCTATTTCATACGGCTGAAAATGCTAAACAAGCTAAATACGAGATGAGCCTGTTTGGTGGCATTAGCTTATTAGCCCTTATTGCTATGGTATTTTGGGTGTTTAGGCGTTTAAACAGTATTTTATTAGCAAGCTTTACCGTACTGAGTGCACTTATTGGCGGCGCTATCGCTATGGTGTTGCTGTTTAAGACTATTCATTTATTAACGCTTGTTTTTGCAGTTACCTTGATTGGTATTGCCATTGATTATGCATTTCATGGTATGACTGACTTAGCCAAAAAAGAGCATGAAAAAGGCTACAGCAAAGGGACTCAATCTGCGCTTTTACTGTCTCTTATTACGACTACGTTGGGTTATTGCTGCTTACTAGGTGCGCCACTAACGTTATTATCTCAAGTTGGCGTGTTTGTTATTGCGGGTTTAGTGAGTGCTTGGCTATTTACCGTGTTAGTTTTGCCATTATGGCAATCTACGCTCACGTTATCGCCTTCTAGCCTATTGATGAGTAAAAAACTCATCAATGTTTTTGAATATTTTAACCACCTAAAAACACCAATACTTATTACATTACTGGCCTTTATCAGTGCGTTATTTTTAATTAAACCAATTAGCTTTAATGATGATGTAAAGCTATTAAATGCAAGCTCCGAACATTTAATGCTAAACGAAAAAAAGCATTTGTTATTACTTGGACAATGGGACAGCCAAATTGTTTTTATGTTTGCAGATAGCGACGAAGCGCTTTTACAAAAACAAGAACAATTTTTAACACGCTTAACCCAACTAGACCCAAATTTTAAACATAATAGCATTAGCCATTGGTTGCCTAGTTTACAAAGACAGGGCGATAACCAGGCTGTGTTTGAACAGGCTAAAAACAAAGGGACTTTGGATATTGCAGAGCGCGTTACAGGGCAAGCACTTGCAAGTACAAAATCACCGTTAATCACTTATGAAACACTCGCCGCGAGTACATTTAAACCGTTACTACTTTCTCAAATGGTTGTTGAGCCAAGTCAATCGATAACATGGATGTCTATTTCGGGTATTTCATCTGTTCAATTAATTAATGAAGTTGAAAAAAGCAAAGATGTTTATATTTATAACAAACCTCAACAAATTAGTGCTTTATTAAGTGATTACCGCGAATATTTACTATTAAGCTTGGTGCTCGCGGGTCTGATCAGTTGGCTGCTATTTAGCTGGCGATTTTCGATTAAGATAGCGCTTCTGCAAGTAACTATTTTATCTGTTGTGGTATTGAGTATGCTTTGGATATGTAACGCAATTCAAGGTAGCTTGTCGTTATTTAATTTGCTCGGTGCGTTACTTGTTATTGCTTTAGCAATTGATTATCTCGTTTTTTATCAAATAAATAAGTTAGAGCCCAAAAATGTACTGGCGATTAGTTTATCTGCAGCATCATCAATGTGGGTATTTGGCATGCTGAGTGCCTCTGAAACCCCTGCTATTTTTAGCTTTGGGCTGAGTGTAATGGTCGGAATTTTAGCTATTTACTTTTTATCACCGCTGAGTGTTTTAAAGCCTCAAAAGGAACAATAATTTGAATAACCTTGAGCAGTACGATGTTGTTGTTATTGGCGCTGGGCCTTCTGGTGCATTGGCTAGTAGTCTTTTAGTTCAAAAGGGATGGCGGGTACTGGTACTTGAACAGCAGGCGTTTCCACGTTTTTCAATTGGTGAAAGCTTACTGCCGCAATGTATGGCGTACTTAGAAGACGCGGGCTTAATCGATACACTACATAACAATGCAGCGGCTTTAGGTTTTCAGTTTAAAGATGGCGCTGCTTTTCATCGGGCAGGGCAAAATACAACTATAAATTTCACTGAAAAATTTACTAAAGGCCCAGGCACTACGTATCAAGTGAAAAGAGCCGACTTTGACAAATTATTAGCAGACAAAGCACAAGGACAAGGCGTAGAAATCAGATATAAGCACACGGTGGTTGACTACTGTGATGAGCCAAATGGTGCATCATTAGTGGTACACAATGAACAGCAGCAAGCTTATCGCGTTAATGCCCGATTTGTATTGGACGCAAGTGGCTTTGGGCGTGTATTACCAAAATTGTTAGATTTAGAGCTTCCTTCTAACTTTCCTGTTCGAAGCGCTTATTTTAGTCACTTTAAAGACAATATTAGTGATACAAGCTTCGATCGAAATAAAATTTTGATTACCGTACACCCTCAATATTCAGACGTGTGGTATTGGCTTATTCCCTTTAGTGATGGTACTGCGAGTATTGGGGTTGTGGCGCAGTCAGAGCGTTTTAATGATGATGAATCTAGCGATTTACTAAATCAATTTATAGAGCAAGACCCTTATTTAAAAACACTGTTAGCACAGCGTGAGTTATTAACTCCAGCAAAAAATATAAAAGGCTACTCGGCAAATGTGAGTAAGTTATATGGTAAGCACTTTGCTTTATTGGGTAATGCGGGGGAATTTTTAGACCCGGTATTTTCATCAGGTGTAACAATTGCACTCAAATCTGCAAATTTAATTGCCCCACTTGTTGATCGCTATTTAAAAAACGAAGTCGTCGATTTTGACGCTCACTACGCACAGCCATTACAAGCTGGGGTCGATTGTTTTAGAACATTTGTAACAGGGTGGTACGATACGCGTTTTCAGGATGTGATATTTTACTCTGAACAAAATACTCAGGTGCGAGAAATGATTAGTGCTATTTTAGCGGGTTACGCATGGGATACAAATAACCCATTTGTTGCACAAAGTGAACGCCGTTTAAATGTGTTGGCTCAGTTATGTCAAAATTAATTAAGTATGCGGTGTGTAGTGTATTTATATTTGCTGTATTGAGCGCATGTACGAGTTTTACAGCATCTAAAAATAGAGTGTATCTATCACCTAATATTCAATTAAATATTAATAGCCTGCCAGCACAAATGTTTGATAAGTCTTGGCAGCATGTTTTGTATATTACGAATCAGCAAAAAACACACACTGTATTTGCCCAATTAGCTATAAATGACAAAGGTGCAATTAAGTTATTGTTAATGACAGTGCAAGGCTTTCCGATTATGGAGCTTGAAAAACCTTTAAATGGCCCAGTAAAAACACGAAATATGCTGGCGGTAGAAGGGATAGACCCTTATTATATTTTGGCGGATATTGCATTAGTACATTGGCCAGTAGCATTTTTACAAAAGCAGTTAGAGGGTGCTTTAATAGAGCAGGTTGGCTCTAATCGGCAGGTATTTAACGATGAGGGTACATTTATCACCATTGACTATAGTGATGAGTCGACAACGTTGAACAATATTTTACATCAGTATCAAATAACATTTAAAAAGGTAGAACAGTGACATATTGGCTGAATGATTTAGGCATTGTGAGTGCGATGGGCATAGGCCAAGATGCAACCACAACAAGCTTAAATAAATATAACCCTGCAACTCCTTTATTAACTTTAAATAAAAGTTTAAGTGCTGAGCAAACTCCGCTGTATGTCGGGCAAGTTCAGTCTATTGCTTTATCAAATAATAAACGTATCAATACATTTATTGATCTAGCTTTAGAGCAGATTAAGCCAACCTTAGATAAACTTTCGCATATTAATAAGTCGCGTATCGCAATTGTAATGGGTACTAGTACATCAGGTATTCATGATGGCGAAAGAGCGCGTAAAAGCTATGAAAGTACAAAACTCTGGCCTGATGACTTTAGTTACAGTGATCAAGAGTTAGCAACACCCGCTCATTATATTGCACATAAAATAGGGGCTCTAGGGCCTTGTTACAGTATTTCTACTGCGTGCACGTCGAGTAGCAAAGCGTTAATTAGCGCCCGAGCTTTGCTAAATGCTGATTTAGCCGATGTGGTAATTTGTGGTGGTGCGGATAGTTTGTGCCAATTAACAATTAATGGCTTTGACTCGCTCGCTTCTTTAAGCTCGGGTTTATGCCAGCCTTTTTCTAGCACCAGAGACGGCATTAATATTGGTGAAGGGGCCGCTTTATTTGTAATGACTAAAAATAAGCCAATAACAAATAACGGCGTTATGTTACTAGGCAGTGGCGAAAGCTCAGATGCGCATCATATGTCAGCCCCCGATCCTAATGGGATGGGCGCCCAAGCCTCAATGGAAAAAGCACTAAAAAGCGCAAAGTTATCCTGTGGTGATATTGATTATATTAACGCTCACGGTACGGCTACTGTAAAAAATGACGAAATGGAAGCACTTGCAATTAATCGCGTGTTTGGCAACAATACCCCGCTTAGCTCAAGTAAGCATTTAACAGGGCATACTCTTGGTGCTGCAGGTGCCATTGAAGCCGGTATATGTTGGTTATTATTAAAAGACAGCGGCCAACATATGCTGCCGTATAATGCGATTAAAGAAGGCAGTGATTTGGCTGATATAAAAATAATAAAACAAGCGTTTAAGCCCGCTCTTAAATACTGCTTATCTAATTCATTTGCGTTTGGCGGTAATAATGCCAGCTTAATATTGGGAGTTAACGTTGACTAATTACCCTATAGAGCAAGTAGTCCCGCATGATGCGCCTATGATTTTAATAGATAGCCTTTTAACACACAGCGAAGATGAAGCTCAATGCGGCGTTACTATCACTGAGCAAAGCCCTTTTTTTAGTCCTGTAATTAACGGCGTACCTAGCTATATTGGTGTTGAGTACATGGCGCAGTCTATTGCCGCTTACGCTGGTGCGTTAGCGAATGATGAAAATAAACCTGTAAAAATTGGTTTTTTAATTGGCACGCGAAAATATCAAACTTATCAACCGTGTTTTAAAAACGGCAGTAAGCTGACTATTGAAGTGAAAAAGCTATATCAAGAAGAGTCAGGTTTAAGTGTATTTGAATGCCAAATACTCGTGTGTGAAACTCTACTTTGCCAAGCAAAAATTAATGTATTTCAGCCTGAAAACCCGTTGGAATTTATAAGAGAAAATCAATGACAAAAAGAATTTTAGTTACGGGTTCAAGCCGTGGTATTGGTAAAGCTATTGCGTTAAAACTTGCTGAGCAAGGGTTTGATATTGCAGTACATTGCAGAGCGGGTGTTGAGCAAGCTCAAGCAACATGCGATGAAATTAATGCATTAGGTAGAGCCACCAGTTTATTACAATTTGATGTATGCGACAGAGAGCAGGCCAAAGCACAAATAATAGAAGATATAGCTCAGCATGGCGCTTATTATGGTGTGGTGTGTAATGCAGGTATTACTAACGACATGGCATTTCCTGCTATGCAAGGGGAAGACTGGGATTGTGTAATACGTACAGGCCTTGATGGGTTTTATAATGTAGTACACCCAACTGTAATGCCTATGGTACAAAGCCGTAAAGGTGGGCGAATAATTACAATGTCATCGGTGTCAGGTATTGCAGGTAACCGAGGACAAGTAAATTATAGTGCAGCAAAAGCCGGTATTATTGGGGCCACTAAAGCACTTGCATTAGAATTGGCAAAACGCAAAATCACAGTTAATTGTGTGGCACCTGGTTTAATAGAAACCGCGATGACTGATGAATTATCTATTGATGAAATGATGAAAATGATACCCCTTAAACGCATGGGGAGCGTTAAAGAAGTTGCGGGAACAGTCGCTTTTTTAATGTCTGATGATGCAGCTTACATAACACGCCAAGTAATTTCGGTTAATGGTGGCATGGTTTGATTAAACGCGTTGTTGTAACAGGGATGTCGGTGGTCACTGCATTGGGCGATGATTGGTCTGAATTCAAACAAGCCTTAATTAAAGGCGAAAATGCTGTTGTTACTATGCCAGAGTGGGATATAGCTGACGACCTCAATACTCGTTTAGCCGCGCCAGTTAAACACTTTGAGCGACCAAGTCATTACAAACGAAAACAAATCCGTTCAATGGGGCGAGTGTCACTTATGTCAACTCGTGCTACTGAATGCGCACTTGAACAAGCCAAACTACTAGAGCATGACAGTCTAACAGATGGCTCTACGGGTATAGCGTATGGCTCATCTACTGGCTCTACTGAGCCATTACTCGCCTTTGCAAATATGATGGAAACGGGGTCGATGTCAGGTGTAACAGCCACGAGTTACATTAAAATGATGGCGCATACTGCCCCTGTAAATGTTGGTGTGTTTTTTGGTTTAAAAGGGCGTGTTATAACAACAAGCTCTGCTTGTACATCGGGATCTCAAGGAATAGGCTTCGCCTATGAAGCGATTAAGTTTGGCCGACAAAAAATAATGGTGGCTGGTGGAGCAGAGGAATTATGCATCACAGAGGCTGCAGTATTTGATACGCTTTATGCAACATCTACAAAAAATGAAACACCAAAACAAACACCAAGACCTTTTGATAAAAATCGCGATGGCTTAGTGATAGGCGAAGGCGCGGGTACACTTATTTTAGAAGAATACGAACATGCAAAAGCGCGCGGAGCAACAATATTAGCTGAGGTGGTTGGTTTTGGTTGTAATTCTGATGGACAGCACGTTACTCAACCAACATCAAAAACAATGCAACTAGCGATAGAAATGGCACTGCAAGATGCCAATTTAGAACCAGAAAAAATTGGTTACGTTAATGCTCATGGTACATCAACAGATAAAGGTGATATTGCCGAGTCTCACGCAACGTTTAAAGCATTGGGCAGCAAACCTATTAGCTCGTTAAAAAGTTATTTGGGGCATACATTAGGTGCTTGTGGTGCAATAGAAGCATGGGCAAGCATTAATATGATGGCTGATAACTGGTTTGCACCAACAATTAATTTAGATAACGTTGATGACGAATGTGCTCAGCTTGATTACATAAGGTATCAAGGGCGTGAGATTAATACCGATTACGTGATGAGTAATAACTTTGCGTTTGGTGGTATTAACACCTCTTTAATATTTAAACGCTATAAAGTAGATTAAACACGTTAAAAGATAAGTTATGACTAACTGTTAGCTCGTTTTTACTGTATAATTTGCGACCCTTGATAATGTGGCCGTAGGTTATACAGCATGAATTTTAAATCTTTTAGTTTCGCTCCTGAAATCATCCAGGCGTTGGACGAACTTAACTATCACACCCTTACGCCCATTCAGCGCGCAGCAATTCCTGCTGTCCGTAAAGGTAAAGACGTTTTAGCCAGTGCACAAACTGGTACCGGCAAAACTGCCGCGTTTGCTTTACCTATCATCCAAAAATTGGTTGAGTCTGAACTCAGCACAACTAATGCACCTCATGCATTAGTACTTGCTCCAACGCGTGAACTTGCAGAACAAATTGCAAATAATTTTAGAGATTTTGCAAAGCATACATCACTTAAAGTCGTTAGCTTATTTGGTGGTGTTAGCACTGCCGGCCAAGCAAATGCTTTAAAAGAAGGTGTAGATATTGTTGTTGCAACGCCAGGTCGTTTATTTGATCATATTCGTTTAGGTAACTTAAGCCTTGCAAGTGTTAAGCACCTTGTTCTTGATGAAGCTGACCGTATGCTTGATATGGGCTTTATTGAAGATATGCAAAACGTTATTAAAAGCTGTGCAGAAGAGCGCCAGATTTTACTTTTCTCTGCTACATTCCCTGCAGCAATTAAACAATTTGCATCTAAAGTATTGAAACAAGCTGAAATAGTGCGTGTTGATCAAACTAACAGTACAGCAAGCACCGTTGAGCATGTTGTTTACCCAGTTGAAGAACGTCGTAAGCAAGAGCTACTTTCTGAATTGATTGGTAAGAAAAACTGGCAACAAGTGCTTGTCTTCGTAAACATGAAAGAAACAGCTGATGAGCTTGTTAAAGAGCTTAACCTTGATGGTATTCCGGCAGGCGTTTGCCACGGTGATAAATCTCAAGGTAACCGTCGTCGTGCTTTACGTGAATTTAAAGAAGGCAAGGTACGTGTATTAGTGGCTACAGAAGTGGCTGCTCGTGGTATTGATATTGATGGCTTACCTCGTGTAATTAATATTGATTTACCATGGCTTGCAGAAGATTACGTTCACCGTATTGGCCGTACAGGTCGTGCTGGTCGCCAAGGCCAAGCAATCTCATTTGTTAGCCGCGAAGAAGAAAATACATTATTTGAAATTGAAACGTTAATCGGTCAAAAAATCAAACGTGTATATTTAGAAGGTTACGAAGTAAGTAATCGCGAAGTGCTAATTGATAAAATTGGTAAAAAGCCAGCGCATTTACGCCGTACACGTTCTAACAAGTTATCAGGACAAGCAACCGGTGAAGCGAGAGCAGTAAATCGCTCACGTATTTCAAGCGTTCGTAAAAGCTTAAAAGGCGAAAAACTGTCACTTAAAAAGTCATAGTTAACGCCGTTTAGTTTAAAAAACCTGAGTTTACTCAGGTTTTTTTGTGCCTGGTGATAACACCTCATCAATAATATTTGCGTATAAATAAGCCGCTTGCTCGTCCTCTTTATTTGCTATTATGGACAAACCAACCGGTAAACCACTTACTTTTCCGACCGGTAGGGTTATGTGCGTTGTGCCAGCAATAGCAGATAACGAACTACTACTGCCATTAAAATTATCACCATTAACTAAGTCTGTTTTCCAGGCCGGTGATACTGTAGGCGCTATAACAATATCAAGCTTGTTGTTTTTATATACATTAACAATGGCTGTCGTTGCTAAAGTGCGATAGCGTTCTTTAGTCTCCTGATATTTTTGTTTGTTAGTTAAATCAATAGCCTGCGATTGAACTAGGATATCTTGCTCAAAGTGGGGCATTTCTGTTTTTTTATTTTTAATATTAAAATTAATAAGTGCTTTTAGGCTTTTAACAGCCACTTGTGTTGGAGTGTTTGCGAGGTAATGATTAATTTCGGCTTTGAAGTCGTAAAGTAAAATATAGTATTCATCAGCAAATAGCGTATCTAAGTTATCAGTAATATCTACATTAATAACAGTGTGTCCAGCCTGTTGTAATGCTTGTAACTGCTTGGCATAAAGGCGCTGCGTTTCAACTGTAAATTTGTCGCTAGGCAGTGCACCAATAATAAGTGACGATTTTGATTTTATATTACCTGTTTTTAATTCAAACCCTGTAGTTGTCGCATCAAGGGAGTCTTCACCTTGCAAAACTGATAAAACCAGCAGCGCATCTTTAAGTGAATGCGCCATCGGCCCTACAGAATCTTGGCTACTTGAAAGAGGCACAACGCCTGAGCGTGATACTTGGCCCATACTCGGTTTTATTGCATACACTCCATTTACTGAGGCAGGGCACGTAATTGAACCGTCTGTTTCAGTCCCTAATGCTATAGGCGCAAAGTTAAGTGCTACCGCAACAGCAGAACCTGCGCTAGAACCACATGGGTTACGTGTTACATCGTGCGCATTATGTGTTTGTCCGCCTACGGCACTCCAGCCTGAAGATGAATAGGATGAACGAAAATTTGCCCACTCACTTAAATTAGCTTTACCTAAAATTATAGCGCCCGCATTACGTAGTTGTTTAACAACAAAAGCATCATTATCAGTAACGTTATTTTTAAGTGCTAAAGAGCCAGCCGTTGTGGGAAGTGTGCCTTTAGTTTCTATATTATCTTTAAGAAGTACAGGTATTCCATGTAATGGCCCAGCCCAAGTTCCTTTGACGGCAAGTTCATCTAACGTTTTAGCTTGAGCAATAGCTGTAGGCTCTAAACTAATAACCGCATTATAGTGTGGATTAAGTTTGTTAATTCGGTCTATATAATTTTGGGTGAGTTGCTGTGCATTAATAGAATTATTTTTATATGCACTGTGAATTTCATCGATGGTTTTTAGCTCTTGTGCTTTAGCGTTAAAAATTGCTAATACACTAAGCAACGAAAAGGTAAATGTTTTGATCATTGTTGAGGTGCTTGAGGTGTTATTATTTTCTATACATTTAGCACAAAAAAGCCTCACAAAGTGAGGCTTTTCGATAAACGGCTTAAAAAAGAGGTTTAAGCGTTTTCTAACATAGAAAGTGCGACCGCTTCAGCCGCTTTAATACCATCAATACCCGCTGATAAAATACCGCCAGCGTAGCCTGCGCCTTCACCTGCAGGGTAAAGCCCTTTGGTGTTAATACTTTGGAATGTTTTATCACGCTTAATACTAATAGGCGACGAAGTACGTGTTTCAACGCCGGTTAGTAAACCGTCGTTAGTTGAAAAGCCGCGAATTTGTTTATTAAACGCTGGTATCGCTTCGCGAAGAGCATCAATTGCAAATTGTGGTAACACTTTACTCAAGTCGGTTAACTTAATACCGGGTGTATAAGAGGGTTGTACTTCACCTAAGTTTTCTGATGATTTACCTTTCAAAAAGTCGCCAATTAACTGGGCTGGTGCATCGTAGTTGCTACCACCAAGCTCATACGCTTGCTCTTCAAGTTTACGTTGTAAGTCTATTCCAGCAAGTGGATTACCTGGGAAATCTTGCTCCGGTGATATGCCTACCACAATAGCGCTGTTAGCGTTGCGCTCACTTCGTGAATATTGGCTCATACCGTTGGTAACAACACGGCCCTCTTCAGAGGTTGCAGCGACTACTGTGCCACCTGGGCACATACAAAAGCTGTAAACTGTGCGGCCATTGTCGCAATGATGAACAAGTTTATAATCGGCAGAGCCTAAAATTGGGTTTCCTGCATTTGTACCAAAACGACATTCATCGATCATTGATTGTTTATGTTCGATTCTAAAACCGACTGAGAATGGCTTTGCTTCAACATAAATCCCTTTTTTGTGGATCATATCAAACGTGTCACGTGCGCTGTGACCAACGGCTAATACAACATGGCGAGTGTTTAGTTGCTCGCCATTTGAAAGCGTTAAACCTGTTACTTGCCCGTCGTCTAAATGAATATCGTCAACACGTGTGCTAAAGCGAATTTCGCCGCCTAGTTCTATTATACGAGCGCGCATTTTTTCAATCATGGTGACAAGTTTAAACGTACCAATGTGTGGCTTACTTACGTATAAAATTTCATCGGGTGCGCCTGCTTCTACAAATTCAGTAATGACTTTACGACCGTAATGTTTTGGATCCTTTACTTGGCTGTATAACTTACCGTCTGAGAATGTACCTGCGCCACCTTCACCAAATTGTACATTTGATTCGGTATTAAGTGTGCGTTTACGCCAAAAGCCAAACGTGTCTTTTGTACGTTCACGTACCTCTTTACCGCGCTCTAATATAATGGGATTAAAGCCCATTTGAGCAAGTAATAAGCCTGCAAATAAACCACAAGGGCCAAAACCAATCACAACAGGGCGCTCTGTTATATTTTCGCTGGCTTGGGCTACAAATTTATAGTTTGTGTCTGGCGCTACTTTTACATGTTGGTCTTTTTCAAATGCCGCGAGTAGCTCGGCTTCGTTATCAACTTCTATATCGAGTGTATAAATCAGTAAAATAGCTGATTTTTTACGTGCATCATAACCACGCTTAAACACATTAAAACTGTGCAATTGTTCTGGTTGGATTTTTAGTTTATTTACAATTGCTTGACCAATTGCATCTTCGTCATGATCAAGTGGCAGCTTTATTTCGGTTAAACGTATCATTTATATCTCTTTTAGGTGTCATAGCGGGGTATTATTACCGCTCACAATAAGGGGATGCAGGGCACAACGGGTGTGCAAACATAAGGCGCGTATTTTACGTTAAAATAGGGTGATATGGCACTTATTTATTGTATTTTTGGAGTGGATGGGTATGATCCACAACTGTTGTTTAAAATCTTAGGTATTAAAATAGTATGGCGTTTGTAGTCACCGAAAATTGTATAAAATGTAAGTACACCGATTGCGTATCAGTGTGCCCAGCAGATGCATTTTTTGAAGGCCCTAATTTTTTAGCAATTAGCCCGATTGATTGTATCGATTGTGGTTTATGTGTCCCTGAGTGTTCAGCTGATGCTATATACCAAGAAGATGAATTACCAGAATCTCAAAAAGAGTTTACTGAATTGAATGCTGAACTTGCACTGGTCTGGCCGCGCATTACAGAGGTTAAACCTGCACCAGAGGACGCTGATGTATGGAATGGCATAGACGATAAACTTAAACTACTCGAAACATAATACGTAACAATTAGTTACTCCTTTATCATTAAATAGTTAATTTTTTATTTCAAAGTATTAACAAATGTACCTGGATAAATTACAATCCCCAGCTTAAGTTACTCCCTATGAGTAATTACAGTCTAAATGGATGTTTATGCAGTACTTTATAACTATAATAAAAAAGTTTACCTTCCTATTTTTAAGTTTCGTTTTATTACTCTCAAGCCTTGATGTAGCGGCTAGTAAACAGCAAGTATCCTTATCTCGTATTGATTCAAATATCACTATTGATGGTGTTATGGATGAAGCGCACTGGCAAAATGCGACACGTATACCTCTACTCTACCAAGATGAGCCTAACGAAAAAGGCACACCTCCTGTAAAAACTGATGCCTTTATTTACGAAGATGGCACAAACTTATATGTTGCCTTTATTGCAGAGGATCCAAACCCTGAACAAATTCGTGCATCACTTCGTGACCGCGATACGCTATGGGAAGACGACGTAGTCATTCTTGTTATTGATACATTTAATGATGAACGCAGTGGTTATGAATTTCATGTAAATCCCCTTGGTGCACAAGGCGATATAAGAATGACCGATACCGATGGATGGAGCTCAGATACCTCATGGAATGCTATTTGGGATAGCGCGGGACAAATTAACGAGAAAGGTTACGTTGTTGAAATGCGTATTCCTTTTAAGGCACTGCGCTTTCCTGAAAATAAAAAAGAGCTAACGTGGGGTTTTTCAGTAATGAGAAACTACCAACGTGATGTTTTATATCAGCTATCAAATATGGGATTTGATAGAAATATAAAATGTAGCCTTTGTCAGTTTGATAAGTTAGTGGGTTTTAGCGATATTGAATCGAGTAAAAATATTCAATTAACACCTACATTGACAGCACTTCGTAACGATAATAAATCTGAATTACCGGGTAACTGGGATAATGGCGATATAGATACCGAAGTGGGCTTAGATTTGCGCTGGGGTTTAACCAAGGACGCTGTTTTAAATGCGACTATCAACCCAGATTTTTCGCAAGTAGAAACAGACTCTTTAGAGCTCGATGTAAATACAACCTTTTCTATTTATTATGCTGAAAAACGTCCTTTCTTTTTAGATGGAGCTTCTTACTTTAAAAGCAGCTTATTTGAGCTTTTATATACACGTACAATTGCAGAGCCTACTTTAGGTGCAAAATTAACGGGTAAAACGGGTGATCATAGTTATGCGTTAATGCTCGCTGATGACGACAATAGTAATATTTTACTGCCAACGAATCAGGGCTCTGGCTTTGCAAGCTTAAACGAAAAAACGAATGCGGCCGCAGGGCGTTATCAATATGACCTAGGTCAGCAGGGTACTATTGGCCTTTCAAGCACGCACAGAGAAAGTGATGACTATCACAACACTGTATTATCAGTGGATGGTAGCTACTGGTTTAATCAATCGGATACTCTTTTGTATCAAGTATCATCTGCTGATACACGTAACTCTGAATTTTTAATTCAAAATTATAACTTATCTGAAACTCAGTCAGATGAAGCATATGCCCTGGAACTTACCCGCGATAAACGTGATTACAAATTATTTGCATCTTATGAAAATATTGGGCAGGACTACCGAACTGATTTAGGTTATCAAGCTAAAGTTGATTATGAAAAAGTAGGCTTTGGTGGCGGACAAACATGGTACAGAGATGAATCTGATTTACTTACCTCATGGTCATACGAAGCTGACTGGGATAAAACGTGGGCGCAAAACGGCGACTTACTTGAAGAAGAATACGAAGGCTTTTTAAGCTTTAAAGGCCAAAAACAATCTATTTTTGAAATTGGTTTAGTGCACCGCTATGAAAACTATAACGACAATTTTTATAATCAAAATATTGGTTTTATTTATACGGGCTTTAAACCCACTAAAGATTTAAAGCTTTCGTTATATATTGAATACGCTAGCCGCATTGATTATGCAAATGAGCAATTAGGCGACGCGTTTGACACTCAAACCCAAGTGGTGTGGGACATTAACGACCATTGGCAGCTCGATGTAAAACATAACTACAGTCAATTAGATAACCCGCAAGGGGATCGCGTATTTACTGCTAACTTGGTCGACTTTAGGCTTCATTATAAATTTAGCATGCGTTCAATTCTTAAATTAATTTTACAATTTGAAGACATTGATAGAGACGAAAACGCCTACTTTTACCAAGTTAGTCAAATCAATAAAGACTATGGCAGCCAGCTTGTTTACTCATATAAAATTAATGCGCAAACACTGTTTTATTTGGGTTACTCAGATAGAGGTTACCAAGACGATTCTCTTAAAAATATTGAGCGAGATCAGCGTACATTTTTTACAAAAGTTAGCTATGCATGGCAGCTTTAAATATTAAAAATAAAAAAGGAATAAATATGAATACGTTAAAAATAACAGTTGCAGCAGCAATGGTTGCCACCTTGGCCGGTTGTGCTGCAAAGCAAGACATTACTCGATTTGAAACAAACATACCTAAAACAGTATGTATTGCTGAACATAAGGCTGTTAAAGCTGGTGTTATAGATGCAATGAAAAAAGGTTTTGCAAAGCATGATGTTGAAACTCGGGTAATTCCAGCCAATTATGTATTGAAACACCAGGACTACCAGACCGAATTACCAGGTGCAGATACGACAGGATGTAATGCAGTGGCTTACTACGTAGCAAATTGGCGTTGGGATATAGCGCTCTATATGGCATACGCAAATATTTGGATTAAAGACGTTGAAACGAATGAAAAAATAGCACAAGCATCTTATCGCACCGGTGGTGGATTGGATAAGTTTATAGACGCTGAAGAAAAAATTATAGAGCTTATTGACGGTATGTATTAAATTTTAAACAATTAGAACCTTTTTGTTTATTTTTGTTAATCCCACCTATACTATATGCAAGATATAGTTAGTTAATCCATTATTGTTACGATTTTTGTTATGCTAGTGGCTAAGGGTTATATCAATTCTTGCGTAGTTCGAAATGCAGGCGATATAATCCGCTTTTAGTAACAGGTTTAAGGGAGAAGTAAGATAGATGGATTTTTTTCATGAGTAAACTTAAGCCGCTCGGTTTTATTTTTCTAATCATAATTCTATTTTGTTTTTGTATAAACATAGAGTTAACGAATCAGATTAATCGTATAAATTTATTTAGTACCAGTATTGATATACGAAATTTCGAAATAACGAATACCTCTCTTGATATGGCTCCTTGGTATAATCCGATCTTAAATGGCCATTATATAATTGAGCAGCCCACTGCTGATTTTTTGCTTATTAAAACCACTGACACTCAGTTTGTAGCTGCTGATTCAAGTAAGTTAATTATAATGACACTTGCATCACCTATTAATTTTTTACTTTTATGTATCTTAATATTTGGTTCTGGCCTGTACTTACGCAGAGAGCGTAGAAAGCGCCATTATAAAAATCAAATAGCGGAGCTTAATCTTCAAGCCAATAGCTTACTCACTGCATTTAACTTGCAAGTAAAGCCGGCTGAGAACCCTTTGGGTGTAAGCAGCTTAAGCCAATCAATAAATAGTTTAAATACGCATGTGGCTAATTATGTAAAACAAACTCAAACCAGTATATGCCAAGATAAACTGACGTTATTAATTGACCGCCATGCATATATTGAACATATCGACAGACAAATTAATCATGCTAATCAAGAAGATCTCAAGTGTGCACTCCTGTTTATAGACCTTGATGGTTTTAAACAAGTAAACGATTCGTTTGGTCACAGTTTTGGTGATGAAATATTAGTTCAAGTTGCTAGCCGACTTGCGAATGTTTTACGCCACCATAAATTAAGTAACATAAATAATGCTAACCAATTAGAGCAAAACTTATCAAGGTTAGGAGGGGATGAGTTCTCCATTTTTATAGAATTACTTGATGATAGCGACAGAGTCGTTGAAATTGCTAAGCATGTGCTAAGTGAGCTTGAAAAAGACTTTGTGCTTGGCAATAAAATAGTAAAAATTAGTGCCAGTATTGGTATTGCGGCTTACCCAGAAAGTGCATCAACGCCTCAAGCGCTTTTACAATTAGCCGATGTAGCTATGTATAGAGCTAAAAGTGATGGTAAGGGAATATTTAAAGTTTACTCGCCAGAAATGGGTAACAAAATGCGCCGTTACCATTATTTACTTGAAGAGCTGCGTTTAGCAGTCGCGTGTAAAGATTTTTACTTATCTTTTCAGCCAATTGTGCATGTTGAAGATTGTATGATTGATTATTTCGAAGCGCTTACACGCTGGGACCACCCAGTTGAGGGTATGATCCCTCCTTCAGAGTTTATTCCGATAGCAGAAGAGTCTAATTTAATATTAGAGCTTGGCGATTGGATTATGCTTGAATCGTGTCGGCAAATGGCTGCTTGGCACAATGCAGGTATGCGCAAAGTAAAAATATCAGTAAATGTTTCGGGCATTCAATTAAAGCACCGTGACATTTATGATTGGGTAATGAAGAAGCTCAAAAAAACCGGCTTACCGGCGACGTCTTTGATGCTAGAAATTACCGAATCAACTTTCATTAAAGCCAGTCCAAGAATTATTAAAGAGCTAAGTAGGCTAAGAGAAGAGGGGATTACTATTGCTATTGATGACTTTGGTACAGGTTTTAGTTCTTTAAGTACATTAGCGGATTTACCAATAGATGTTATTAAAATTGATCGCTCGTTTATAGCTCAAGCTAATAAAAGCCAAAAATATAATGATATATTAAATACAATTAGTGAGCTTGGACAAAAGCTTGGCCTTAAAATTGTAGCTGAAGGCGTTGAAGAAATAGGGCAGTTTGAACTTGTTAAAAAAATGGGTGTGAGTTCTGTTCAGGGTTATTTAGTAAGTCGACCTGAGTCATCAGCTAATGTAGGTAATAAAGTATTACGCAATAACACCAGTAACCTTTCAGCATCGGGTACAAGTGCGTGGGATATTGTTAGTTAGTTAGTTNTAGTTAGTTAGTTAGTTAGTTAGTTAGTTAGTTAGTTAGTTAGTTAGTTAGTTAGTTAGTTAGTTAGTTAGTTTACAAATAAAAATGCCACTCTAAGTAGAGTGGCATTTTTTGTTTAATCAGTAATTATTGTATTAAAGATCAAATGTGCGTGAAACAGCAAGTACAATACGCTCATCAGCATAATCGTAATCTAAGCTTGTGTTTTCAGCAGCTACTTCAATACCAAAACCTTCGTAGCTTGTTTGATATGCTAGACGGTAGTGATAATACGATTTGTCTCCCTTAGCTTGATCCCACTCAAACTTATCACCATCAAGTGAGTTTGAAATATCAAAGCTTGCACGTAGTGCATGATTAGGAGCTAGCTCATAAGTGTGAGCGATCATCGAAATAACGTGGCCTGTATCGTAACCAAAGTAATCCCAGCTGTACCAAAAGTTAAGCTCAGTTTGGCCGTATTCACTTGCATAACCAAATTTAGTGTAAGCTTCAGCGTAGTTACCATCGCTGTTATTACCTTGATAAGTGTAATAAGCAATACCGTAATCAACGCTAAATTGCTCATCAAGTTGTACATATTTACCTACGTAAGCATCAAGTTCAAAATCAGTGTCGTCACCAAAATCTACGTTTGAAGCCCAAACACCGGCGTAAACACCGCTATCAAAGGCATAGTCTAAGCTGCCTTGAATTGCAGGATCGCTATCTGTTTGTGTTACACCATTAAAAGTGTAGTCAGACGCTGCAGTGATTGTTGTTGACCAATCAGCAGCTGCGGTTGTTGATAAAAGTGCAAATGGTAGTGCTACTACAAGTTGTTTTAGTTTGTTATTCATTATTAATCCCTAGTGTACTGTGTCTATTTTTGTGTAATCAATTTCGTTTGCTTTTGGTGAGCTGTCTATGTTTGTAACTGTTTTAAACTTGCTGTATCCGATAAAACCAGCACAGATAAAGAACAATCCAATAACCAATGCGCCTACCCACTGAATTTGTAAAAATTCTAATTTAAACAATAGTGTAAGTAACGATAAAGCGACAACATTTCCGATCATGTATTTCATTTTGCCAAAACGCTTTACGGTAAAGTTTAGGTTATCTGTATATAAACGCACTAACGAATCGAGTGAGTTAATTACAAATACAATACCTACAAATACCATTGCAAAGTTTTTAATGCCTTGAGTTGGAATGCCCGATTCATGGTAGTGATAAAGTACGCTAAACCAAATCGCAATAGGAATAGAAGGGAAAATCAACATAGCACCTAATACTTGGTATGTTTTAAGTCCACCAACAAAGCGTGATGTAAATTGACCAATCATTATGCTCCACGCAAACCACCAGAATAAGTAGAACTCATGGTAATCATTAAGCGGTAAAACAAATTCATTAATGTTCGCAAAGTAAGTACCAATAGAGCCTAAGTTATCTGTAAATGCTGACATTTGACTATCACCAATCACAAATGCGCCAGCCCACATAAAGGCGATTAAAGCTAAAAATAACCAGGTAGTAGAAATACTTAAAATACGTACATATTTAATATCAGTACTTGAGTACACAGCAAAACAGATAGCCGCAAACACAATTAAGTAAAACTCAGAAACTATACTTGTTCCATCACCTAATTCGGGTAAATACCACGGTAGGTTTGTAAGCAGCAAATAAGCGGTAAATGCACATGTACCAATAATTACAACGTTATTGATAAATTTAACCCAAGGAATTTCGAAAAATTTCACTTTAGGTTCTATTACACAGAAATAAAAGCACGTAAGAAAGTAAAATCCCCAGATCAAAAATCCCCAGTAGCCAAACTCAATAGCCAGTGGATTTGCAAACGCGTATTCTGGGCTTGCTTTTATGTCTGCATAACCTGCAAACTCAGTTAAAGGAAACATGATAAGGCCAACATCTAGGCCAGAAGTAAATAGTATTGCTATAAACGTAAAGGTTCGAACTGGTGTTACACCTACTACGCGAACATTACCCCATTTAATTAAAATAGTGATAATGGCAAGTAAGGTAAAAATGATCCCTGCATTAAGCCAAATAGTCATTGTTACCCTCCAGTAATGAATAAAAATAATTCATAAGCACTCCGTATTTTATTGTTTTATTCTCGCATTAACACAACGTAACCTATTTACATCGTGTGCCACTGCAAGGCACGCATTGGTTTAGCCCGACGAGACTAAACCTAAGCATGTGGCTAAAGTTAGATCTCCGTACTACGTTGTGTTTCTTGCCAGTTTGTTGTTATGGCAACATTCACATCCGATTTCTGTAATGGGTCTTTACCTAAAATTATGTCAGCTGCTTTTTCGGCAACCATAATAGTAGGCGCATTCAAGTTTCCGTTAGGAACAGTTGGGAATATAGATGAGTCAACAACACGTAGTCCTTCAATACCATGTACTTGCGTATTTGAGTTAACAACGGCCATATCATCTTCACCCATTTTGCATGAGCAAGAAGGGTGGTAGGCACTTTCTACGGCTTGGCGTACAAAGGCATCTATTTCTTCATCTGTTTGAATATGTTTACCAGGTTGAATTTCTTCATCGCGGTATTCATCAAAGGCACTTTGTTCGATTATGTCGCGTGTTAAGCGAACGCACGCTCTAAAGCCTTCAATATCGTCTTGGTGTTCAAGGTAATTAAATAAAATGGTTGGTGGTTGCTCAGGATTCGCAGAAGCAATAGTGACACTACCGCGACTTTTTGGTTTGTTATGACCAACATGTACCTGAAAACCATGACCTGCAAATGCACTTCTACCATCGTAACGCATAGCCGCTGGTAAAAAGTGATACTGAATATCTGGCCATTCAACACCGGGCTTTGAGCGAATAAACGCACACGATTCAAAATGATTCGTTGCACCTAAACCCGAACGCGTTAATAACCAGCGCGCGCCAATCAACCCTTTTGAAACAATGCCTAGCTTGCCGTTAAGTGTGATAGGTTGCTTACACTTGTATTGAAAGTAAAACTCAAGATGATCTTGTAAGTTTTGACCAACACCTGGTAAATGATGCTGTACTTCAACGCCTGCTTTTTCAAGCACTTGAGTATCACCAATACCAGAGAGTTGTAAAATATGTGGAGAGCCAATTGGCCCTGCACTTAGTACAACGTCTTTTACAGCATGTGCAATTTTAACGTTGCCATTTACTTTATATTCAATGCCAGTGGCTTTTTTACCATCTAAAATCACGCGTTGTGCTAGTGCACCTGTAATAATTGTTAAATTACTACGCGATTTAACAGGGTCTAAATACTCACGAGAAGCAGAGCTGCGCACGCCGTCTTTTACGGTCATATGCATTGGGCCAAAACCCTCTTGCTGCGACGCATTATAATCATCTGTAGAAGCATAACCGGCTTGTACACCTGCTTTGATAAAGGTGCGGTAAAGCGGGTTTTTCATTTCGTTGCCGTTATTAACGCCAAGCGGGCCTTTGCCACCACGGTAAGTATTTTCACCAAGGTAAAAGCTTTCTGCTTTTTGAAAATACGGTAAACACGATTGGTAATCCCAGCCGTTTGCACCGTGTTGCTGCCATTCGTCAAAATCTTTTGCGTGGCCACGTACATATACCATGCCATTAATAGATGACGAGCCGCCTAATACTTTGCCTCGAGGACAATGCATCTCACGGTTATCTAAATGAGGCTCAGGCTGCGTATGAAACTGCCATGCGTATTTGTCACTATTCATAGGAATAGATAACGCGGTTGGCATTTTTATAAAAATACTTTTATCGCTACCGCCAGTTTCAAGTAGCAATACGCGGTTGCTTGAATCTTCAGATAAACGGTTTGCTAAAACACAACCCGCCGAACCCGCGCCAACAATAATATAGTCGTAATGATTACTCATAGTAAGGCGCCTTAAAATGGGCTTTCTATGTCGGCCATACCAACATAAATAGACTTAGTTTGCGTGTATTGATCAAGAGTTTGTATACCATTTTCACGGCCAATACCCGATTGCTTATAACCGCCAACTGGCATTTCAGCAGGTGAGTTACCGTATGCATTAATCCAACAAATACCGGCTTGTAACTTATGAATCACGCGGTGCGCACGTTTAATATCGCTAGTAAATACGCCTGCAGCTAAGCCTAGGTGAGTCCCGTTAGCGCGTGCAATAACATCGTCTTCGTCGTCAAAAACAAGCACGCTCATTACAGGGCCAAATATTTCTTCTTTAACGATAGTCATATCGTCATTACAATCAATAAACACAGTCGGTGCTACAAAATAGCCATTAGGTGCAGATTTAGGTGAAAGCGTTGTACCACCGGTTAATAGCGTTGCACCTTCTTCAATACCTTTATTAACGTAGCTCATTACTAGTTCTTGGTGCTTTTTAGAAATAAGTGCGCCAAAGTTAGTATTTAAATCTTGTGGGTCGCCAGCAATAATGTTTTTCTCAGTGCGCGCTTTAAGCTCATCAATAAACTGCTGATATACATTTTTATGAACGTAAATACGTGTACAGTTAGTACAAATTTCGCCTTGCGTATAAAAGTTACCTAACATAGCAGCGCTAACTGCTTGCTCAATGTTGGCATCATCAAATACTAATAATGGAGATTTACCACCAAGTTCCATCGTGACATCTTTTAAAGTACCGGCAGCACTTGCCACTACTTTTTTACCTGTGCCTACTTCACCCGTAAACGATACTTTATCAATATCGCTATGCTGTGTTAGCCACTGGCCTACATCGCCCGCGCCTTGAACAACATTAAACACACCTGCAGGTACGCCAGCTTCAACAAATACTTCTGCAAGTTTAAGTGCGCCCAGTGGTGTTTCTTCTGATGGTTTAAATATAAATGCATTACCAGCTGCAAGGGCAGGGCCCGACTTCCAACATGCAATTTGTAGTGGGTAGTTCCATGCACCAATACCCGCACAAATACCTAATGGCTCTTTACGTGTGTAGTAAAAGTCATCACCAACCATTTGTTGTTGGCCTACTTGTGCTGGCGCGAGGCCTGCAAAGTATTCAATTACATCAGCGCCGGTTTCAATATCAACACAATTTGCTTCTTGCATTGGTTTACCGGTGTCGAGTACTTCTACAAGTGCCAGCTCATCGTTGCGCTCGCGTAAAATAGCCACTGCTTTTAATAAAATGCGACTACGTTCAATGGGTGTCATTGCTGACCACTGAGCAAAACCTTGCTTTGCACTGGCAATGGCTGCGTTTTGAATAAATTCGTCGGCAATTTCTACTGCGTAAATAACCTCGCCCGTTGCTGGGTTTGTTACATCAAATGTTTTGCCGTTCTGGTTTGCAAGAAAATGGCCGTTAATAAAATTTTGATAGACAGGTGTAGTCACGCTAGGCTCCATATTGCTTGATAAGTGAAAGTACGTAGCTTTTTGCTAACTTTTCACTGTGTTTAAACTGATTATTGTCTGATTTACTCAGTACTGCTCTTAACCATAGGCCATCGATCATTGCGGCGCTAAGTTCTGCAGCTTGCTTTGCTTGCTCAATAGGCATTAATTGCTTAAAAGAAAATGCTAAATTACTTTGCAAGCGTTTACTGTTTACGTTTTGTAGTCTGTGTAATTCTTCATCATGCATCGATTGCGCCCAAAAACTTAACCACGTTCGGGTTGTATCATTACGCTGTTGTACAAGCGCAAAGTTGGCTTCGATAATAATCATTAAACGTTCAATGGCATTCGTTTGGTTATTTACTTTACTTATCAAGCCTTGTTTTAAGCTTGTTAGTAAGTATCTAACAGTGGCTTCAATTAACCCCTGCTTACCATCAAAATAATGACTAATAATGCCTGACGATAAACCGGCATTTTTACTAATGCTGTTTATAGTTGTGCCTTGTAGTCCATTAGTTGCAACTGACTCTATAGTCGCGTCAATTAGCTGCTGACGTCTGACAGGTTCCATTCCGACTTTAGGCATAATTTTTATTAATTGAACGTTCAATAAACATAAGCTTAAGGTAATAGCTCTAACAATTCAAGGCTGAAGTAAATATCTAGATGCCAAAATGTAGATTAATCATTAATAAAAGCGCAACTAATGCGATAAAGAAGATAAGGTTTTATTTTGTTTTATTTTATTTAAAACAAAGGCTTGTGAATTTTATTTTGAAATTAAATAATAGTAATGATTTGTTTACAGCAATAAATGAATAAAATGATCAATAATCATTAGTGCAGTAATAGTTAGAGTACTAATAGTATTAATTTAATACAAAAGCGCACTAAACCTGCAATTGCTTAGTGCTCTAATAAATTTATATAGAGAGTAAACTTTGTGGTTTTATCGTTTTAAAGGGCTTGGTTTTGAAAGGTCAGGCATTATTAATAACGCCTTTAAAAAGTAGGGGGTAACGTCTTAGTCTATTGCCAATATAGTCATCAGCTAAAATTTGCTGGCAAATAAAGTCTATATCTTTGCTTGCTTCAAAAACCCAATCAAAGCGCTCTATAGCCAGTAAAAAACCACGCTTTAAATGAGTTTGAGCACGGTACTGTTCTAAATTTTCTTGAATAATTGAGACTTTGCTTGGATCAGCTCTAAGCTCTTCTACTACTTGGTTTATAAAAGTAGTATTGAGCTTACTGGTAGGGCGGTGTCTGCGTTTTCGTGGTTGCATTAGCTCTCGTTTGCAATGTTATATAATTTTTTCAAAAAGTCGTCTTTATGCTTTTCATGTTCGTAGTCAAGGTGGTAAGTATTATGAAAACCAAAGCGCAGTTCAACGCCGCTACCTTGTAGGTATACTGTGTAGCCATCTACGTCTGAATAAGCCGTAACGCCTTGATAATGCTTGCCTTCATCAGTCATTTCACCTTTTTGAATTATACGTTCATATACGGCTAAAATCTGTTTGTTGTCGATTTCGTTTTTCATGTTTTATGCCCTTCGTTTAGTAACTCATACGATACAGATATGAGGGTCGATCATCTTAAAAACAATAGCTAAAAAAGTGTGATATTGCTTTGTAATTTCGCTTTTTTAAATTATGCTCAAAACTCATTTATTGTTGAGCTTAGAGCATGATAGACAAGGCGTTACTACTAAAAACTCGTGAGTTATCGGATCAATTAATTGCATTGCAAACTCCAATTAGGATACTCGATGCTATTAATTGGGATAAACAAACTAAAGAGGAGTTTTTTAGACAGAAATGTCAAAAAAACCCACTCATCGATCGTGCATATTATCAACAGCGCGACCTTGGTTTTGTACCTAGCGAGCTGCGCCAAGCGTTTTCTACTTTGCACCGTAACATTATTAACCAATTGGGACAGTTAAATCCCATAGCTCAATACATGGGAAAAATGTGCACCGAGTATAAAACGGTATTAAGTATGCTTGAGTATCGTGGCACACCAGAGTTTCATGACTTATCAGTGGAGTTATTTGGACACCCTAAAGACTTATTCCATGCTGGTGAGCCCTCACTTTCTGAGCTAGCTAATATGCTAGATAAACCGCTGCAAAATTTACTTATAGCCGACATACTGCCTGACGACCCTAAAAATATTGATGCTGTTGATGCTGTGCGTATTTTGTCTGAGCAAGTAAATGCCAGTATGGCAGGCATAAATGTAGAGGTAATGCTTAGCGATGGTATTGTCAGTGATGCAGCCGCAGGTGCTAATAATATAAAGCTTAATCAAGATGTTAAGTTTTCTCAGCGTGAACTTGATATATTGGAAGTTCACGAAGGGTGGATACACGTAGGTACCACTCAAAATGGTTTAGCACAGCCGTATTTAACATGTTTGAGTAAAGGTACGCCTAGCTCGACTATTACCCAAGAAGGCTTAGCGGTACTTACCGAAATTATTACTTTAAAATCGACTCCAAGGCGTTTATCTAAATTAGTGAATCGTATTCAAGCTGTTACAAAGGTAATAGATGGCGCTGAGTTTGTAGACATTTACCGTGATTACGTAGCGCAAGGTTTATCAAAAGATGACAGTTACACACTCGCGCAGCGTGTATTTAGAGGCAGTACGCCAACAGGTTTGCCTTTTACAAAAGATATTGCTTACATTAAAGGCTTTGTACTAGTTTATAACTTAATACGCGTTGCAATACAGCTGGGTCGAATCGATAGACTCCCTTTATTACTGGTAGGTAAAATATCAATAGATGACTTTAGATTAATATCGCAGCTTCATGATTTAGGTGTAATAGAGAGCCCACAATTTGTGCCTCCACACTTTAAAGACTTACGCGGTTTGGCAACTTGGTTGAGCTTTGGCCGCTTTATTGGCGATTTATCGTTTGAAAAGTTAGAAAACGATTATAAACCGTTATTTTTATAATTAATCAACATAACCTACCGACATAAAAAAAGCCCATAACGGGCTTTCTAAATAAAGTACTTTAGGTTTTGCTATCGAGCATTGGTGCTTTCAAATATTTTGTCAGCTGAGGCTGCAACAAAACCAGTATAAAGCTCACCGTCGGCTTTAGGGTAACGAATAGCAAACTCATAAAAACAGCTAGGGATGCTCATATCACCGTCACTAAAGGTAACAGAGTATTCATCAGCAAGTGTTGACGATTGCTCTAGTAACACCTCTGGTGAGCCTTTAACTTCGCCGCCTGACGTATTAAGCGAAAAGCCAGCGTCTTTTAGGGCTTGGTTAACATCATGAATGTTATCAAACTTAGCAAGCGTATTAATATTTACGGTAAAGTGATTGGCGCGGTAGCCCCACGCCGACATCCACGCTGCATATTCGCTTTCAGCTAGCAGCTGCTTATAAGTATCGGTGCTTATTTGCCAATGCGTGCCTGAATACAAAAAGTTATCAGCTGTTACTGCGCTTTCATCAATTTTGTCAACCATGTCGGTTACGATGGCTTGTAACTCAGGCGAGCATTTTTCAACTAATAGCTCAGAAATAAACACTTTTGGCTGGTTAGGATCGCTATGCTCGTAGTGCTTTGCATAGAGTTTTTTAGCTTCAAAATGGTACTCACCACATTCTTTGTAACCAATAGCTAAAAAGTGAGCAGCGAGCTTTTCAAGACCCACTTTTTCAATATTAAACGTACGCAGCGCAATATGATCGTTAATAATGTCATCTTTTTGCGTTGACCCTAAAAGGTCATGAATTTTGTCTGCCGATGGTGTTACGTTTAAGTAGTTTTTCCAAAGGCTCTCAAATAATGTGTTTACATCAGTATGCATGTTAAATCCTTAAATCTAAAGTTTTGGTTTTATTGCTTATTCAATTACCAAGCCTGGCGCTAGGGTTTGCGGTAAGCTCACTTTGTCTGACTCAACAGATGCTACAGGGTATGCACAATAATCAGCGGCGTAATAGGCACTTGCTCTGTGATTACCACTGGCGCCAATACCGCCAAATGGAGCTGCACTTGAGGCACCCGTAATAGGGCGGTTCCAGTTAACAATACCTGCACGGATGCGCTTTAAAAAGTGAGTGTAATCATCTTCACTGTCGCTAAGTAAACCTGCAGATAAGCCAAAGCTTGTGTTGTTAGCTTCAATAATTGCGTTGTCAAAGTCGTTGTAACGATACACTTTAATAAGCGGTCCAAAATGCTCTTCATCTGGCATGTCGGTAATGTTTGTTACATCAATAATGCCTGGGCTTACAAAACCGGTGCCTGATTTTAATTGCTTAAGTTCAACAAGGATTTGCGCGCCTTTTGACACTAATTCACTTTGCGCAGCGACCATACCCAGTGCTGCTTTTTCGCTTATCATTGCACCCATAAAAGGCTGCTCTGTAGCAAAACTGTCGTCTACAACTATGTTTTTAGTCGCGCTTATTAGCTTTTCTAAAATAGCATCGCCATTGAGCGATTTTTCAATAAATAAGCGGCGTGCACACGTACAGCGCTGACCTGAGGTAATAAAGCCTGATTGAATAATATCGTGCACAACAGCGCTTACATCACTCACGTCTTTTACGATAAGAGGATTATTACCGCCCATTTCAAGTGCTAAAATTTTGCCAGGGTGCCCTGCAAATTGCTTATGTAGTAAGTGACCTGTGTTTGAGCTACCAGTAAAAAACAATCCATCTATATCTTTATGAGAAGCAAGCGCTTTGCCTGTTTCAATTTCACCTTGGACAAGGTTAATAACACCCGCTGGTAAGCCCGCTTTTAACCAAAGTGAGAGGGTGAATTCTGCAACGTGCGGTGTTAGTTCTGATGGCTTAAATACTACGGTGTTGCCTGCTAAAATTGCAGGAACAATATGCCCGTTTGGTAAATGCCCCGGAAAGTTATACGGGCCAAAAATAGCCACAACGCCATGCGGTTTGTGTCTAATAAACGCTTTTGCACCTGGCATTGGGTTTTCGGTTGTACCGGTACGTTCATGGTACGCTTTAACTGAAATAGCTACTTTGCCTGTCATTGCGCCCACTTCGGTACGGGTTTCCCATAATGGCTTACCTGTTTCGCGTGCAATTATGGTCGCAAATTCTTCACTGTGTTCTTTTAATTGAGCTGCGAAGTTTTCAAGAATGGCTATACGCTCTTCAAGCGGCTTATCTGCCCATTGTACCTGTGCTGCTCTGGCTGCTTTTATAGCTGAATCTACTTGCTGGGCGTTTGCGCCATTACCTTGCCATACCACATCGCCATTACTTGGATTGATTGACTCAAATGCTGGACCTTGCCCTGCATGCCACTGGTTATTAATTAGGTGTGTATTCATAAATAATTTACAGGCGGAAAAATCGCGCTGCATCTCCTTGACTTAAATTAAGTGCTTTAGCCACATCTTGGCTAATGACGAGAGTATGTTTTGCATGATTGTAATGTGCGTCTTTGGTAAATGTTGCTCTAAAGCCACTTACGCCTTGATTACATACAGCCAGCGTATCAGAGCTATTTTGTGATATGTGATCAAGCTCACCAATAGTAATAGGGCAAACTTGAGAGTCGCGAATGCTGCGAATATTACCAAGCTTTGCTTCAACCGTTGGACCTGCGTCAAATAAGTCAACGTAGCCTCTGTGCTCAAAACCTTCTTTTTCTAATAATTTTAGCGCAGGTTTTGTTTTTTCATGCACATGCCCAATAACTGCTTGGGCCTTTTTGCTAAGCAAGTTCACATAAATAGGGTATTTAGGCATTAACTCGCTAATAAATACCTTATCGCCTAAGCCAACTAAGTGATCCGCTTCTGGAAATTCGATACTAAAAAAGTGCTCTTGCAGCCATTGCCAAAAAGGAGAATGACCGTCTTCGTCGCTAACACCACGCATTTCTGCGATAACAGTATCGGCAAAACGCTCGCTATGCTGAGCCATAAACAAAAAGCGTGAACGTGATAAAAATCGACCTGTTAAACCTTTACGGCTATTTTCGCGCAAAAATAATGTGCATATTTCTGAGCAACCAGTGTAGTCGTTACACATGCTTAAAATATCAACGGTGTTATATACATTTAAAGTAGGCGAGTGGTGTACTGTTTTACCTAAATGATAATGATATAAAGGCACCGATAAACCCACCGCAGCTTCTATAGCGGTTGTGCCAATAACGTCACCTGTTTCACTGTCCTCTAAAACAAATAAATAGCTTTCATCAAGTGGCTGGTTAATGTTTTTGGCAAAGCTTTTTTCAGCACGTTCAATTTTTTCTTTAAGCTGTGCATCGTCCACAGGTAAAGAGGTAAACCCATGACCGGACTCAATCGCTATTTGTTTAAGCGCGTCAAAATCATTGGCAGTAATAGGACGTAATACTTGCATTTATTGCTTGCTCCAATAGCACGCCTGTAGGCGTGCTAATTTAAACTATATTAACCGTTTACTACATCGCTAACGGCTTTTTCAAAGCGCGCTAAGCCTTCTTTAATATCTTCAAACGGGATAACTAAAGATGGTGTAAAGCGAATTACATTCATGCCCGCTACAAGGTTCATTAAACCATTATTAGCACTGGCTACTAAAAAGTCGCGTGCACGTCCTTCAAATTTGTCATTTAGTACTGCGCCAATTAATAAGCCTTTACCACGTACTTCGCTAAATACGTTGTATTTTTCGTTAATTGCGTTTAATCCGTCACGGAATAATTGCTCGCGCTCTTTAACACCGTTTAGTACGTCTGGTGTATTTACTGTATCAAATGCCGCTTCAGCAACAGCACAAGCAAGTGCGTTTCCGCCATAAGTAGAACCGTGAGTACCAATTTTTAAATGCTCAGCAATAGGTGTACGAGTGATCATAGCGCCAATTGGAAAACCACCGCCTAATGCTTTTGCCGTTGTTAAAATGTCAGGAACAACGCCTAAACCTTCATAAGCGTATAAATCGCCTGTGCGACCAACACCCGTTTGTACTTCATCAAAAATAAGTAACGCGTTATGTTTAGTACAAAGTTCACGTACTTTTTTAGCAAATTCATCTGTTGGTGAAATAATACCGCCTTCACCTTGTAATGGTTCCATCATAACAGCACATGTTTTGTCGCTGATCAGCGCTTCAAATGCTGCTATATCGTTAAAATCACAATGTACTATGTCAGCAGGTTTAGGACCAAAGCCGTCAGAATATGCAGCTTGCCCGCCCACAGTTACTGTAAAGAATGTGCGACCATGAAAACCTTTATTAAATGCAATAATTTGAGTCTTTTCAGCGCCATATACGTCCAGTGCATAACGACGCGCTAGCTTAAGAGCTGCTTCGTTTGCTTCTGCGCCTGAGTTTGCAAAGTAAACTTTATCAGCAAATGTTGCTTCAACCATTTTTTGAGCTAAACGAAGTGCTGGCTCATTAGTCATAACATTCGATAAATGCCAAATTTTTTCGCCTTGCTCTTTTAATGCTTTAACTAATGCAGGATGACAGTGACCCAAACAGTTAACGGCAATACCACCAGCAAAATCGATAAACTCGTTATCATTTTGATCCCAAACGCGTGAACCTTCACCACGAACTGGAATGATTGCTGATGGATTATAGTTTGGTACCATTACGTCGTTAAATAAGTCTCTTGTTACTTGCATTTTTACACCTAAATTTAATGGGCTTAGATAAAAGATTAGTTGCTAACTCAAAGAAGAATATAGCCTTTATTCTTCAGCAAACACGTTATTATTTCTTGTAGAGGTCATTATCGAAGGTTAGCTATTAAAATTGCAGTGCTATTTTGTGAAAAATGATTAAAATAAAAGACAAAATAACGAAGAAAATAACCATTATGATAACTCCACAAGATGAAAAGCTACTTTCTGTACTAAAAACAAACGCTAGAGCGAGTATTTCTGATCTTGCTCGCATGCTTGACTTATCTCGTTCAACGGTACAAAGCCGTATGCTCAAACTAGAAGAAACGGGTGTAATTAAAGGCTATAGCGTTGATTATGGTGACGACTACCTCAGTAAAATGGTATCAGCTCATGTGTCCATAAAAGTAAGACAAAAACTAACAACTAAAACAAATATTGAGCTTAAGCAAATTGATGCAATTTCGCAGCTCTATGCCATAAGTGGTGAGTTTGATTTAATTGCTGTAGTACAGGCTCAAAATTTAGAGCAGCTTAGCCATTTACTAGACGATATAGGAAATCTGGATGGAGTAGAGCGCACAACATCTTCTGTTATTTTAGAAACTAAATTTAAGCGTTAATCGCCATTTAAGCCCTGAATTGTTTAATACTGTTTATATATTAGAAATGACTATAAACATTACTAAATAACGTGTAGTAAATAGTTTATAAATTCTTGATTTATTTATCTTGCATGCTAAAATTAAGAATAGTTGGTAATTGCGTTTTTAGTAATTACATAACAAGGATTTATTTGCTACTTACATGGATGTAGAGAGTCTCCCTCCCTCGTACTTATGTAAAAAATCGAACTATTTTATAAACAATGCAATACTAATTATTGTGTTAAGGGTAATTATGAAAACGGTTTTTACAGTGATATTATCAATCATACTTATAGGCTATTATTTAACTGCCAAAGCTAGTCATTTTTCGTCAAAGAAGAATACAGAAGTTAATACGTATAGTGATATCTATTTTAAACTCGAAACATCCTCAGTAAATATCAATGAAATAATTGCTGGCGCTACAGATTTTGCTTTAACTATGTGCGCAGATAAAGCCTATCAGGAAGCTTTAGGTAATACTGTTGCTAGCTGCAATTCTCAATTTGAAGAATCTAAAAACGTTTGCTCAAAGCATATTATGAAGAATGCTAAGCAGCACTATACAGACAAAGCTACAGTAACACTGCTAACAGAACGGTTTATTAAGTGTGTAAGCGCTGCATAGCTAGGAAATTAGAGCTGTTACCTAATAATTACAGCAAATAATGCAATTTTAATCTGTTTGGCTACACTTATTTTAATTTGTACATTATTTAGTAATGGATTATGCCTGCATATTTTTTTACCCTCTTATTGGGTTTAACTGAGCCTCTTCAGTTTGGAACAAACTTACCCACCACTGCACCTGATAATGCAGTCAACCAAGTTGAGTGTATTTTATTTGAAATGGGAGCCCCTTTTCAGCTACAAACCTTGCCATGGTTACGTGCACGTCGAGAAGTAAAGTTAGACGGCTTAGATGGTTATTTCACAACTCACTTAATGCCTGAAATGAAGGCCTATGGGCGCATATCATCCCCCATCTTTTTAGAAAGCTGGTACTGGTTTACTCATCCAGAGAGGATTAATAAACCAAAAAATAAAATGCGTTATGGTGCAGTAAGAGGGAGTTACCAGGCTAATTGGTTTAAAACTCAGAATATTATTGCTGAGGTAGGAGTAAATTCATTAGAAGAAATAGTAAATGTTATGCACCATAAGCGGATTGATAGAATTCTACTTGATTTAGACGATTTTGAATTAGCAGCCTCTAAGCTAGGCATTAATGAAGACTAGTATCAAAGAGAATTTTTTAGGTATGTACCTTTGGGATTATTTGCTTCGCATTCACTTATTAAACGCTTCCCTAAATTTATGCAGCAGTTTGATGAAAATATAAATACTTGCGCGCAGGTTCCATTTTCACTATCAAAAAGTGAAGAAAAGCAAATGCTTGATAGATTGTCCAGTAGTGCTAAAACCTTACTAAACTTACCTAGTTTAGTAGAACAAGTTCAAATAAGTAATGAGTTTCCCTTAAGTGAATCTGAAATTAAAAGACTAGACCAGCTATGGATAAAAGAAAGTAAACAAGTAAAGCACCCTGATGGATTAGCTATGCTTAATTTACCGTTATCTAAAGTATTTAAAAAATGGCAATCTCAATTCAAAGGTGTTGTTACTGAGCTAATATTGACTGATAACCAAGGAAAAAACATCGCTATTAGTAAGCTAACCAGTGACTACTGGCAAGGAGATGAAAATAAGTTTACTAAAACATTTAAACAGTCAAAAGATTTTAACTTTGATAGCGTCACATATGATGCATCAACACATCATTTTCAAGTTCAGCTAAGTTTTCCTGTTTTAGATGATAATAATAGTCATATTGGAGTGTTGATTTTAGGTGTTGATGTAGAAAAAGCACTTCATTCGTCAAATGAAAAGAGTAATTAACTCATTACCTTTTACATAAGTTAGCTAAGCTTTAATGCTTCAGCTTAGCTAACTAGATGCTATGGAAGTGTTTTTTCTGAAATAGGTTTTTTTCTTATAACTTCTTTTTTGGCTTTATCAAGTTTTATAAAATAAGCATTACCGCCTATGCCTTTAAACTCTTCATCTGTAAATACAATCGTGTTGTCATCAAAAAAGGTGACTGCTTCTTTTTGAGTAACAATCCCTAGGTCTATTTTTGATACATCACCAGAGAAAAACTTATCACCTTCAAAGTTTTCAAATAACCAAAGACTGGTTGAATCAAGTAAGACTAATTTTTTACGATCGGGGCTGAGCGCAGCAGAGGTTATCCAGCATAGTTTTTCAAGCGTGGTACACGTTTTAAAAGAGTCAATTAGTTCAGCATCAAAATTTGCTGCATGATCGCCCACTTTATACACTTTAGTAATGCCATCGAAAGGTTCTGTGCGGTTTTTAGTAAATAAATATAAGTGACGACCTAGTGCTACAAATGCTTCTAAATCAAAATTTCGGTCATTAGGTTTTATCGGACTGCCATCCATTTCAGGGTAGGTAAACTTGATTATTTCGGCTTGGGTTGTGTTTGTTTTTATATCTATAGGGTTTTCTATTTTATAAATAGTGAGCCATCTACGATCATTTTTGTTATTACCAAAATCCCCTAAAAAAAAGTGCCCAAATTTGTTTTGGGTCATGTCTTCCCAATCAATGTTTTTAGCGTTTTCAACCAAAATTTCTTTGGCGATAGAACCATCTTTGTTAAGGCGGTAAAGCTTGGGTTCGTTGCCTCCGTCGTTAATAGCCCATAGACGTTTTTGTTTATCAAATTCAATACCTGAGATTTCTTTTAATTTAGGATCAACTGAGATTTCTTTTTTACTATAAAGGGTATAGATTGAAGAACCAACAAGTGTGGCTATTATTAAAAAGATGATGGCTATAGTTATTAAAATGCTTTTTTTCAACATGAAAATTATGATATTTCAGAGTATTAAGATGCTGTGTATTATCGCTGATGAAAGTACAGAACAAAAGAATTTTATAAATTTAGGCAATACTTTTGGATTATTTAACTTTAAATTCGATTAAATAAATAATATGTGATGTACGCTTAGTTGGTTCAAATATTGCTCTGTACTACTGAGCTTTTTAAAAAAGATTGTTTATATACTAACCGCACTTTTTAAGTGCAGAAAAAATGAATTGTTGCACTGTAATAATGCGTAAATAAAGTTTTGGTTAACTTACAACGTGTTTAATGATTTTGAATGGAATCCACATCGCCTTTTTGTTTAGTTGTATGGCCTGTGGCAAAGATTAAGTACCCTTTTTGGTTTAGTTGGAGCCTGCTATGTTGAATAAACGTTTTTTTAAAACAAAAGATGAAGCTGAAGTAACCTTTGAATTTTCTTATCCAGAGGCAGAAGAAGTTTGCTTACTAGGCGAATTTAATGATTGGCAACCTGTGCCAATGAAGCTTAATAAAAAACAAGGTGTGTTTAAATTTAAGCAACGCTTACCTATTGATCAACAATTTCACTTTCGTTATTTAATAAATGGAGACATTTGGGATAACGACCACCAAGCTGACGGTTATATTGGCAATACATTTGGCACAGAAAACAGCATAGTAAATACTCAACGCATTAATTAAGGCGATTCAATGGATGCTCTTTCGCAGTTGTTTTACCTGCATGGTATTGGCTTTGAATTCACTAAGTATACAGGTGAACAGGTGTTTTTTAGCGAAGACACACGTAAACGTGCTTTGCAATGTTGCGGTGTTGATACAAATAACGAAGCCGAAATAACTCAACTAACTTATGATTTAGATGCATCGCTTTGGCTGGATTTAGTACCCAGTGTGAGTTTGGTTGACCAAAAAAAATGCGCTTTAAAGCTTCGTATAGACGAACGTCAGCAGTATTTAGCCGCCAACATTAATGTCCCTTCTCTTGGGATTAATATAGCGGTTGAGAACCTTTATAATTTGGCAGTTACAGGTGAATATTACTTACATGGCGTTCGCTATATTGAGCTGGCACTACCCATAGAAACTATGCCAATTGGCTATCATGACGCTAATGTTCAGGTAGGTGAGCAACACGCTATTACACAAATTTGGTGCGTGCCTGAGCAAGTCTATCAAGTTGAAGACACAAAGCGCACAGGGTTATCTATTCAGCTTTACACATTAAAAAATAAAGCGCATTTAGGTATTGGCGACTTTGACGATTTACTAACGCTTACAAAATTATGCAGCTCGCAAAATATGGATTACATATTACTTAACCCACTGCATTTGTTATTTGCTGATATGCCAGAGCGTGCAAGCCCTTATAGCCCTAGTAGTCGGGCTTTATTAAACCCTCTTTATATTTCTATAGTATTAAGCGAAGACGCACAAAATAACGCAGTTCTACATGACCTCATGCAACGAGACGATGTAATTACACTTATAAAAAGTAATGATCAATTTATAAATTATGAAAATGTAAGCCATATAAAGTATGCGTTATTTGAAGCGCTTTATAATCAGTTTGAATTAACGGCAAGTGATGAGCGTCGCCAAGCGTTTACTGATTTTTGTAATACTCATTCAACTACGTTAAATACCCTCGAATCAGATAACTTAACATTTGATTATTACCTGCAGTGGCAAGCGCATACGCAATTGGCACTGTGTCAACAAAGTTGTGCAGAGCGAGGTATGGCTATTGGCTTAATAAATGATTTAGCTGTTGGTTGTGCGGGTGATGGAGCCGAGTTTAAAAATCAAAAGCCACTGTTTAGCCAAGGTGCAAGTGTAGGTGCTCCACCAGATCCATGGGCCGAAGCTGGCCAAAACTGGGGGCTTCCAGCACTAAATCCTCAAAGTCTTAGTAATAATCACTACCAATTCTATCGCTCGCTCATTCGCGCAAACTTGCAAAATGTAGGTGGACTTAGAATTGACCACGTAATGGCTATTAGGCGCCTATGGTGGTGCTTTGAAAGCAATGGTGAACAAGATGGCTGTTATGTTTACTACCCGTTTGAGCACTTACTCGCCATTTTAAAAATTGAATCACATATTAATCAGAGTATTGTTATTGGAGAAGATTTAGGCGTTGTGCCGCCAGAGGTAAGGCAGGCTTTGGCATCTAGCGGTATTTTTTCTAACAGCTTATTTTATTTTGAAAAACAACACAGTGGTGAGTTTTTATCGACTGATGAGCTAGCAACACAGTGTTTGTTAATGATAGCCAATCATGATGTACCGCCTTTTACAGGTTGGTGGCAGCATGCTGATTTAAATATTAAGCAACAATACAAGCTTATTACTTGCAATGAATACGAGCAATTAAAGCAACAACGAATAGAAGAGCAACATAGGATACTACGATTTATTAATCGCCATACCAATACAACCGAGCTTTTATTACATAGTAATTCAGTCGAAGTATATAACGCACTAGCATTATGTTTGGCGGGTTCTCAATCGCGTTTATTTGCAATACAAATAGATGATTTAGATGAGCAGAAGTATCCGGTTAATATCCCCGGGACAGACAAAGAATATCCTAATTGGCGACGTGTATTAACGCATACCAGTGAAGAAATTTTTACCAAAAATACCTCACTTTTAGCTGCTATCGATTCAATAAGGAAAGGTTAAATGAGCAGTACAACTAATGAAAATAGTTACGATGCACAGGTGCATGCATTAAATACAGGACGATTTAAAGACCCATTTAGCTTTTTAGGGGCACATAAAACGGATGCTGAGGTTGAAATTCGTTTTTACTTACCTTGTGCAATAGGTGTGAGTGTTACATTAAATAATAAAAGTATTAAGGCGCAGCGCTACCAACAAAGTGACTTATTTATAGTCAAAGTTGATGCGCTGCCCACTGCGCCTTATCAATGCATTGCTCAGTACACAAATAGCAGCACTACCTTTTATGATGAATACAGCTTTGAGAGCACACTTGATGCAGAGGCAATGTATTTATTTAACGAAGGCAGCCTTGAACATGCGTACTCTCATTTTGGTGCACATTTTAGCACTCAACAAAATGTAGAGGGTGTGCGCTTTTGTGTATGGGCGCCTAATGCTGCAAGTGTCTCTATTATTGGTGAGTTTAATTTTTGGCAAGCTAATCGCCACTTTATGCGTTTTCATCCTGCAAGTGGTGTATGGGAGCTATTCGTACCAGGCCTTAAAGCCGACATGTGCTACAAATTTGCAATTACCGCTCAAAGTGGAGAAGTACTTGAAAAAGCCGACCCCTATGCATTTAAAATGCAACAAGCCCCGGGTACTGCAAGTGTACTGCAGTATAAACCAGAACCTATAACGCTCGGCGCTCAGGCACTTCAAAACCGACAAAAGCGTAATCATATTGATGCGCCAATTAGTATTTATGAAGTGCATTTAGGCTCATGGCAACGCGCTGAAAACAACCGCTATTTAAGTTACACAGAGCTTGCTGACAAACTGGTTAGCTACGCCCTTGAAATGAATTTTACCCATCTGCAACTTATGCCAATAAGTGAATACCCGTTTGATGGTTCGTGGGGGTATCAGCCTGTTGGTTTATTTGCACCTACCAGCCGTTTTGGCGATTACAACAGCTTTAAATACTTTGTAGAGCAATGCCACAAAGCTAATTTAGGTATTTTACTTGATTGGGTGCCTGGGCATTTTCCCAGCGATCCGCATGGCTTACATCGATTCGATGGCACTCATTTATATGAGCATGCCGATAAGCGTCAAGGTTTTCATCCTGATTGGAATACCTACATTTATAACTACGACCGCCCTGAAGTTAAAAGCTTTTTGATTTCAAATGCTATGTATTGGTTACATCAATTTGGTTTAGATGGTCTGCGTGTAGATGCCGTAGCCTCTATGTTGTATTTAGATTACAGCCGAAAAGAAGGCGAGTGGATTGCTAATTGTTATGGCGGGCGCGAAAACTTAGGTGCAATTGAGTGCCTAAAGCAAGTCAATATGCGCAGCTATAAAAACAACCTAGGCATTATGATGGTGGCTGAGGAGTCAACAGCGTGGCCGGGTGTCACCCAAAGTGTTGAGCACAACGGCTTAGGCTTTGGCTATAAGTGGAATATGGGTTGGATGAACGATAGTTTGCATTACATGCAGCACGACCCTTTATACCGTCAGCATCATCATCACGAAATGACTTTTTCGATGGTATACGCTTTTAGTGAAAACTATATATTGCCATTAAGCCACGATGAAGTAGTCCACGGTAAAGGATCGTTAATTGAAAAAATGCCAGGCGATGATTGGCAGAAATTTGCAAATTTACGCGCTTACTACGCATTTATGTGGGCACACCCGGGTAAAAAACTCTTGTTTATGGGCGGTGAAATTGCACAGCGAAAAGAGTGGGGACACGATCATTCTATCGATTGGCATTTACTTGAGCACCAAAGCCACAGCGGTATAAAGCACACCGTAAAAGCGCTCAATACCGTTTATAAAAACCAACCCGCGTTGTATGAGTTAGACTCGAGCGCGGCTGGTTTTACCTGGATAGATAACAATAATAATCAGCAGAGCATTTTAAGCTTTGTTCGCTATGCTAAAAACGCAAAAGACTTTGTGGTTGTTATTGCTAATTTTACCCCCGCGTCATATGAAAACTACGTTATTGGCGTACCGAGTAAAGGGCGTTATAAAGTTGTTTTAAATACAGACGATACTCAGTTTTTTGGCTCTGGCGTTGAAGTAACTAAAGATTCATCGCAGATAGTTCAGGCAATAAATGAATCAAATCATGGCTTTAAACACAGTATTTCAATTGCCATTGGTGGCTTAACAACTATTTACTTACAAAAGGTTGATGATGAGTAACCAATTTGATGTAGCCCCCGGTAATGTAGAACCGCTAGGTTCTAGTGTTATTAATAATGGGGTTAACTTCGCGCTTTATGCGCCAGGTGCAAGCCAAGCCTATGTGTGTTTGTTTGATAAAAGTGGCCATTCAGAAATTCTAAAAATGGCGATGAATATTAACGAAGGGGGTATTTGGAGTATTCATATTTCGCCATTAAGCGCCGGCGCACTTTATGGCTTTAGAGTTGAGGGTGAATATAACCCTAAAAATGGTCAACTATTTAACGAAAATAAACTACTGATAGACCCATACGCAAAAGACTTGTTTGGTGAGTTTACATGGAGCGAACGCCATTATGGGCAAATGCCAATTGGCACTAAAAGCACCGTAAATAATGCCATTGATATACCTAAGTCAAAAGTAGCCCCCCCTACGTTGTATGCGCATAAAAAGCCAAACCACCGTTGGTCAAACACGGTTATTTATGAGTGCCATGTGAAAGGCACAACGTGTCGTCATCCTAAAATACCTAAATCTCTACAAGGAAAGTTTTTAGGGTTAAGTCACCCAAGCTTTATTGAGCACTTACAAAGCTTTGGCGTTACAGCAGTTGAGCTTTTACCTGTTCACTCTTTTATTAGTGAGCAATTTTTAACAGGAAAAGGGCTGCAAAACTATTGGGGTTATAACACGCTTAACTTTTTTACGCCCCACAAAGACTATTTGGTAAACGACGATATAAACGAGTTTAAGCAAATGGTGCGCGAGCTTCATGCTGCCGACATAGAAGTTATTTTAGATGTTGTCTATAACCATACCGCAGAGGCTGGGGCCGATGGCCCTATATTATCGCTAAGAGGCTTTGATAACTTAGCGTATTACCGCACAGTAGAGGGTCAGCCTAATGTATATATAAACGATACCGGCTGTGGAAATACCATAAATATTGATCACCCTAAAACGCTGCAACTTGTACTTGATAGCCTTCGTTATTGGGTTGAGGTAATGGGAGTTGATGGATTTAGGTTTGATTTAGCGACCATTTTAGGGCGCTCAAAAGCAGGCTTTAGCTCTGCACATACTTTTTTACAAGCAGTAGCCCAAGACCCTGTGCTTAATAAGGTTAAGCTAATAAGTGAACCTTGGGATATAGGTCCTGGTGGCTATCAGCTTGGGGCATTTCCGCCGCCATGGCGAGAATGGAACGATCAATACCGCGATGTAATTAGACGTTTTTGGCAAAGTGAAACGGGCATAATTGCCAACGTTGCAAAACGTTTGCATGGATCGTTTGATATTTTTGAGCACAGCCAACGTGGACCACTTAATAGCATTAACTTTATAACGAGTCATGATGGTTTCACGCTTGCCGATTTAGTGAGTTATGAAGAAAAGCATAACGAAGCTAATGGTGAGCAAAACAGAGATGGGCACAGTGCAAATCACTCGTTCAACTGTGGAGTAGAAGGCTTTACCAGTGACTCAAAAATAAACGCACTGCGTTTGCAACAACAAAAGAACTTTTTACTTACTTTAATACTCTCAAAAGGTGTACCCATGATTGCCGCTGGCAGCGAAATGGCGCACTCTCAAGGGGGGAATAACAATGCTTATTGCCAAAATAATCGCACTAGCTGGCTTGCCTGGAAAGATTCTCAACTTAATCATTCGCTAACACGATTTATTGATGATGCTTTAAAAATTAGACGCGCGCACAGTGCGTTCAAACACAGTGTATTTTTAGATGATATAGACGAGCGTTTTACCGTTAAGTGGTTTACCGAACAAGGTAAAACCATGACCGACGCTCATTGGCATGAAGATACCAGACAGTTTTTAATGTATAGCTTACTTGATAAGCAAAACAATCATGCATTACTGATGGTATTTAATGCCAGTAAAAAAACAGTTTTTTGCCAAATTCCGCCTTCGCCTATTAATGCGCCGTGGCAAATGGTTTTATCAAGTGTAAATAATGCATCTGTGAGTAGTAATGAAGATGCGATGGTTGAAATTTCAGCACAAAGTAGTTGGGTTTTTAGTGCTAATTTAGAGGATGTAAGTCATGGCTAAACAAAGTGAACAAGTGTGTGTAGTAAAGGGCTGGCAAGAAGGTCCTGTTATAGATGAAAGTACGCTTAAAGATGACTTAACACGGCATTTTTATTATACCCTAGGTCGCGATAAGGTCGGCGAATCAAGACTGTATTTATACCATGCTTTAGCGCTGACTATTCGCGACAGACTTGTTGCCCGCTGCAGAGAAACGAATCAACAAATTAAGCAAGAGAAACGCCGTAAAACGGCTTACCTTTCTCTTGAGTTTTTAATGGGACGTGCGCTGGGTAATGCAATACTAAACCTAGATTTAGACGACCAAGTTGCTGCTGCATTACAAGAATACTGCACAACACTAGAAACGCTTGAAGATGCCGAGCATGATGCAGGTTTAGGTAACGGTGGTTTAGGCCGCCTAGCTGCTTGTTTTTTAGATAGCTGTGCAAGTCTAGCATTACCTGTCATTGGTTATGGCCTTCGTTACGAATACGGCATGTTTAACCAATCAATTAAAGATGGTAACCAAATTGAGCAACCAGATAACTGGCTGCGCGAAGGGCACCCATGGGAGCTAAGCGCGCCAGAGCATGCAAAACGTGTGAAATTTGGCGGCTACGTGCAAAGTTACACAGATAAATTTGGCCGAGAGCATCGTCAATGGATGAGTTCACAAGATGTATTAGCTGTACCTTACGATGTACCTGT
Organism: Pseudoalteromonas sp. NGC95; assembly: GCF_015864705.1. NCBI lineage: Bacteria > Pseudomonadati > Pseudomonadota > Gammaproteobacteria > Alteromonadales > Pseudoalteromonadaceae > Pseudoalteromonas > Pseudoalteromonas sp. NGC95. The sequence continues at coordinate 43,735 of NZ_JADYWR010000007.1, read as the reverse complement.
TCCAGGTTATAAAAACAATATTGTAAATACACTACGCTTATGGAAATCAGAAGCGACAGATGAATTTAATTTGACCGAATTTAATGCAGGCAGTTACTCAGAAGCCGTCGCACAAAAAAACCTAGCTGAACAAATTACCATGGTGCTGTATCCAAACGACAGCAGCGAAAATGGTAAAGAGCTTAGATTGCGCCAACAATATTTTTTATCATCTGCGAGTATTCAAGACGTAGTAGATCAATGGGTTGCTCAACATGGCGAAAGTTTTAGTGACTTTGCTGATTTTCATGTTTTTCAGTTAAACGACACGCACCCAAGTATTGCTGTTGCAGAGCTGATGCGTATTTTAATTGATGATTACGAACTTGATTGGAACGATGCCTGGCAAATCACTACTAAAACAATGGCCTACACAAATCATACGCTACTTCCTGAAGCGCTTGAAAAGTGGTCTGTTTCGTTGTTTTCAAAATTATTACCACGCATTTTAGAAATAGTTTACGAGATAAACGCACGCTTTTTAGCACAAGTTGCACAGCAATGGCCGGGTGATGTTAATAAACAGCGTGCATTGTCGTTGATTGAAGAGGGCGATGAGCCGCAAATTCGTATGGCTTACTTAGCCATTGTAGGTAGTTACTCTGTAAATGGCGTAGCAGCACTGCATACCGAACTGTTAAAAGCGGGTTTATTTAAAGAGTTTTACGCGCTTTGGCCAGATAAGTTTAATAACAAAACAAATGGTGTTACACCAAGACGTTGGCTTGCACATTGTAATCCCGTTTTAAGTAAATTAATCAGCGAAAAAATTGGTCATGACTGGGTTAAAAACTTTTCAACAATTAGCGATCTACGTCGCTTTTACGACGACAAAGCATTTCATGGGCAATGGCAAAATGCTAAACGCGAAAACAAACAGCGTTTAGTTGATTTAGTTAAGGCGCGCTGCGATGTTGATTTTGACGTATCGATGATGTTTGACGTACAAGTAAAACGTATTCACGAATACAAACGTCAGCTATTAAACATACTTCATGTGATTCATTTATATGACCGTATTCGCCGTGGTGATACCCAAGGGCTTGTTCCTCGCTGTGTTTTATTAGGTGGTAAAGCAGCACCGGGTTATTACATGGCTAAAAAAATTATTAAGCTTATTAATAACGTGGCAGAAGTTATAAATAAAGATCCGTTAGCAGCCCCGTATTTACGCGTCGCCTTTTTACCTAATTACAACGTAACCGCTATGGAAGTGATTTGTCCTGCAACCGATTTGTCAGAGCAAGTATCTACCGCAGGCAAAGAAGCGTCTGGTACTGGCAACATGAAGTTTATGATGAATGGTGCATTGACGATCGGCACGCTGGATGGTGCAAACATTGAAATTAGAGACGCCGTTGGTGCAGACAACTTCTTTTTGTTTGGGGCACAAGCTCATCAAATTGATGATATTAAATCGCGTTACAATCCTGAGCACTTAATCGCACAAAATAGCGATTTAAATAATGTAATGCAACTACTCGAAAGCGGCCATTTTAACTTGTTTGAACCATGCTTATTTGACGATATAACAAATGCAATTAAAAGCCCACACGATCCATGGCTTGTTGCGCACGATTTTGAAAGTTATGTAGCAGCTCAAAAAGAAGTTGATAAAGCTTACGCAGATCAAACCTACTGGACACAAATGAGTATTTTAAATACGGCAGCCAGTGGCATGTTTTCAAGTGATAGAACCATAAGCCAATACAGTGAAGACATTTGGCATTTAGAACCCCTCAATATTAGTGAAACAGACTTAACGACAACTAAAAGCCATGCCACTAACAGCCTAGACTAAATGGAGAGAGTATTATGCCCAATTATGCAAATCGCTACATAAGTAGCCTAACCAGAGAAACTTACGCGTTAATACTGGCAGGCGGACGCGGTTCTCGCCTGCATGAGCTAACCGATTGGCGAGCAAAGCCAGCAGTTTACTTTGGTGGTAAACATCGAATTATTGATTTTCCACTATCAAACTGTATTAACTCGGGTGTGAGACGTGTTGGTATTGCTACACAATATAAATCACATTCATTAATACGCCATGTAAACCGCGCGTGGGGGCACTTTAAAAAAGAGCTAGGAGAGTCGGTTGAAATACTACCTGCATCTCAGCGCCAAGGTGATGATTGGTATTGTGGAACCGCAGATGCTGTTTTTCAAAACATAGATATTATTCGTCACGAGCTTCCTAAATATGTGATGATTTTGTCTGGAGATCATGTGTATCGCATGGACTATGGTGCTTTATTGGCTGAACATGTGCAAAAGGGTGCAGATATGACAGTGTGTTGTATTGAAGTGCCCGTAGAGGAAGCCGCAGACACGTTTGGTGTAATGACCGTTGATGAAGAAAACAGAGTGTGTCGTTTTGATGAAAAACCAGCAATGCCTAGCTCCGTACCTGGCAAGCCAGGTACATGTTTAGCATCAATGGGAAACTACATTTTTAATACTGAATTTTTGTTTGAGCAACTTAAAAAAGATTCTGAGAATGAAGGTTCTGGCCGAGATTTTGGTCACGATATTATTCCAGCGATTATAGAAGAGCATAATGTATTTGCGTTCCCATTTAGAGATCCAAATCAAGAAGGGCAACCTTATTGGCGTGATGTAGGTACCCTAGATTCGTTCTGGGAGGCTAATATGGAATTGGTAATGCCTGAGCCACAACTTGATTTATACGACCCAACGTGGCCAATATGGACATATCAAGAGCAACTACCACCTGCTAAGTTTATTTTTGATGACGAAGATAGGCGCGGTATGGCATTAGACTCAACTGTGTCGGGTGGGTGTATTATTTCGGGCTCTGCGGTTAGAAAGTCACTCTTGTTTTCTAATGTCCACGTTCGCTCATTTTGTACCATTGAGCAGTCGGTAATTTTACCCGGAGCGGTTATAAATCGAGGTTGTAAAATTAAGCGTGCGATTATAGATAGGAGCTGTGAAATACCGGCAGGTCTCGAAATCGGTTTTGACAAAAAAACAGATGAAGAAAACGGCTTTAGAGTATCTAAGAAAGGCATCGTTCTTGTTACTCGTGATATGCTCACTGAGCTTGCAAAAAAGTTAGAGCGCCAAGCGCGTGAGAATAAAAAGCTAGCGTAAAACACGTTAAATATTAAGCACGACAACAAAGCTTGCTCATTTATGAGCAAGCCCACACAGGTTAAAGGAAGTAGTAAATTAATGCATGTATTAATGGTTGCAGCAGAAAATGACGCGTTACCAGGCGCAAAAGTAGGCGGTGTGGCAGATGTAGTACGCGATGCCCCAAGGGCGCTCGCAAAGCAAGGTATAACGGTTGACGTTGTTATTCCTGACTACGGGTTTGAGCCTCTTGAGCGTATTTATATAGGTGAAGTAACCGTTGCATTTAATGCTCAACCCCATGTATTAACAGTTTTTCAAGTACAACAAGCCCAAAATAACTTAAGCCAAATTGTTATTAGCCACCCGCTATTTAGTGAATCAGGCAGTGTATATTGTAACGATGCACCGGGGAGGCCTTTTGCTACCGACGCGACAAAATTTGCTTTATTTAATGCAGCTGTCTGCGAAGCATTATTACAAGGTGTATTAAAGCGCCCTACAGCGCTACATTTACATGATTGGCACAGCGCCTGCGTTGCAGTTTTACTTAAGTTTGAGCCACGTTATAGCTCACTTAATACCTTACCCATTGCCTACACAGTGCATAATATTGCACTGCAAGGTATAAGACCTTTTAAACACGACGACTCAAGCTTAGAGGCATGGTTTCCGTCACTTAGTTATAATGGCCAGCAACTATGCGACCCGCGTTACCCTCATTGCTTTAATCCTATGCGCAGTGCAATAAATCTGTGCGATAAAATACATGTTGTATCACCAACCTACAGCCAAGAGGTTCTTGAACCTAGTAATTACGAGCATGGTTTTTTTGGTGGCGAAGGGCTTGAGCAAGATCTGCAAAATGCAGCAAGCCAAGGTAAGCTTGTCGGTATTTTAAATGGCTGCGAATATCCAAGCAATGCACTTGAAGGAGCAACTCTCGCTGATTTTTATAGCCAAGCCGAGAACACTTTATTTACTTGGATGGCAAATAGCGAGCAGTTACAAAGCGGCTACTATATTGCGCACCAACGACTACAGCAATTTAAAGCAACGGTTAATAATGGCCCATTAATCACAAGCGTTGGCCGACTTACAGAGCAAAAAGTGTTGTTATTGTGCCAGCAGGTTAATGAGGCTTTAGCTATTGATAAAGTGTGCCAAGTCATTAATGAACATAACGGCAGACTTATTATTCTAGGCTCGGGTGATAAAGAGCTCGAAAGCATATTTACCAAAGCAATGGCGCGTAATTCTAATCTTTTATTTTTGAAGGGTTATGGTCAAGGTGTTGGCGATTTAATGTATCAGCTAGGTGACTTATTTTTAATGCCAAGCTCGTTTGAACCTTGTGGGATTAGCCAAATGCTAGCAATGCGTGCCGGGCAACCCTGTTTAGTACACAGTGTTGGCGGATTAAAAGATACAGTTAAACACCACGAAAATGGTTTTAGCTTTAATGGCGACACGTTAGTAACGCAAACGAGTAATTTAATTAGCTGTTTAGACGAAACTCTCTTAATTAAAAAGCAAAATCCTAAAAAGTGGCATAAAATTAAGCACAGCGCAGAGCAAATGCGTTTTTCGTGGCCACAAGTGGCAACTGATTATATAACAACCTTATACCGGTAAATCGTTGCTGTACTTTAAAGTTTAGTGACAAATGTACCTGCTTAGGGTTTAATTACTTAGTATTATATAAAAACTAAGAAGTAGGTAATGTGTCTGTATTTGTTGCAAGGCAAGCAATATTCAATCGAAATAAAAAAGTAGTAGCCTATGAGCTACTTTTTCGTGATAGTCCAAAAAATTATTTTCCAGATATTGCAGAAGGCCAAGCAACAGCAAGGCTTATTATGGAAAATCAATTAAATTTAGGTACACGCCATATTACATCAGGCAAAAAAGCGCTTATTAATATAGGACCAGAATCATTAAAACTCGATTTATGTGCTTTCCTACCATGCCAAGACGTTGTGATTGAGTTACTCGAAACCATAGAACCCACCGACGATAACTATGAACTGTGCCGAGGTTTATTTCATAGTAACTACAAACTCGCACTCGATGACTTTGTATATAAACCACAGTGGGATCGTTTTTTAAAGCTTGTGAAGCTCATTAAATTTGATATTGCGATTACACCTCTTAGCGAAATACAGCCCATAATTAATAAGTTACAAACGCATAAACAAATAAAAATACTAGCCGAAAAAATAGAAACGCAAGAAGACTATAAGCTCGCCTTTGATATGGGGTTTGATTATTTTCAAGGCTATTTTTTTGCAAAACCTACCATGATCAAACAAAATGACATTGATTATAATTATGGTTTAGTCGTCGCTATTTACGCCGAAATAATGAAAAACAGTCCAGATATAAAAGCTATATCTGGACTGTTTGAGCTTGATGCTGCACTTGCATATAAATTACTGCGTTTAATTAACAGCGGTATTTTTCCTATACAAAGCCAAATATCGTCATTAAAGCAAGCGCTTGTGTATTTAGGCCATGAACGCCTTAAAAAGTTTGTGAGCCTTATTGTTACTGCTCATACAGCGGGTAAAAAGCCTGCAGAGCTAATGCAAGTGTGTGTTGTACGTGCTCGTTTTTGTGAGTTGTTAGCAAAAAATGTTAATAAAAGCCAGTCAGGCGAAGCATTTTTAACTGGGTTATTTTCACTGCTAGATGCAATCCTTGATCAACCAATGAGCTTGCTTGTTGAAAAGCTACCTTTCCCTGATGAAATAAAAACGGCATTATTAGGGGATAAAAACACACTTTATTATATTTTAAACGTTGTTAAAGCATACGAAACAGGAAGCTGGTGGGCACTTGAACAAGCTGTACTTTTGCTAAATATAGACAGTGCTATACTTCCTCCACTTTACCAGCAGTCAGTCGATTGGGCTGACAGTTATAAGAATAATATTTAACGGATAATAGCTTTAATGCGCAATTATAATATGGACTTTATTCGCGGCGTTGCCGTACTTGGCCTAGTTTACATGAATGCTTACGCCTTCGGCCTTTTTGAATACGGGTATACCTCCTTAACTAATCCTCCTGTTAGCGACTCAATTATTCACACCTTTAGCAGTTTGTTTGTAGACGGGCGTTTTAGAACACTGTTTAGTTTGCTTTTTGGTGCTGGGCTTTACATTCAGTGGCAACGTTATAAGTCTGAATTGCAGTTAAAAAGCAGGCTCTATTGGTTAATCCTCTTTGGTTTAGCGCATGGTTTTTTACTTTGGGCAGGTGATATTTTATTTGTTTACGGTGTATCTGGCTGGTTTGTTATTAAATATTTAGAGAGTGATAGCACTGTTCTTTTAAAAAGAGGACTTGAGTTTATTTTGTTATCGGGTGTAGCTACTGTGCTTATTGTATCTAGCGTACCCGATGAAGTGATTTACCGTGATTCAGCACAGTTTATAGATTTATATAACCCACACTATATTGATTACTTTATTAGTAACCTCGCCATGAACACATTGATGCTTGTTATGGTGCCAATAATGACAATGTGGATGTGCGTGGGCCTTATGCTCATTGGCATTTATTTATATAAACAAGGCGTTTTTAGTAAAGGCTTAACGACTCAGCAATTAATAGTTTGCGGTGCAATGACCCTTGTTTTTTGTGGGATCAGGCTTTATGCATCACAGCTTAATGGCAGCTTAGGATATGGGGTGCAAGAATTTGTAAATATGTTTGCGGCCCTAGGTATGGCTACGCTGTATATTCATTTAATTGTTAAATTTTGCAATAACAGCGCACACGTCGGCATGCTTATTCAACAAGCAGGGCGCTTAGCATTTACTTTATATATTAGCCAAACACTCATACAACTGTTGTTATATAAAGTGCTATTTACCCACTGGGTGCTCAGTTTTGATCGTATTGACTACTGGTTAGTTGCAACGGCATTAGTTGCGCTGCAGCTTATATTTACCTTTTTATACAGTCGCTATTTTAATCAAGGTCCGCTTGAATGTGTATGGCGTAAATTAACTAAAGTAAAAATTAGTGCTTAAACACCTATAAATAGTAAATTAGGGGCGAAAAAATAGTGTGGGTGGTTTACACTACTCGCCTTAAAAATTACTACGCTATAAGTGCCATGACTGAATTAAAACGTTTAAATAAATTTATTAGTGAAACAGGATTTTGTTCACGCCGCGAAGCCGATAAATATATTGAGCAAGGTCGTGTCAGCGTTAATGGCTACTCACCAGAAATGGGCGTAAAAGTAGCCGCTACCGATGTTGTATTAATTGATGGTAAGCCTCTTAAAGCCACGCCAAAGCGCGTTTACATTGCCTACAATAAACCCGTTGGTATAACGTGTACTACCGAAAGTAAAATTCAAAGTAATATTATTCGCGCGGTAAATTATCCTACGCGTATATTCCCAATAGGGCGCTTAGATAGACCGTCTGAAGGGCTTATATTTTTAACTAACGAAGGCGATATCGTTAATAAAATTTTACGTGCGGGCAATAATCACGAAAAAGAATACGTTGTTACGGTAGATAAACCGCTTAATCGTCAGTTTGTTACAAAAATGGCGAATGGTGTGCCTATTTTAGATACCGTTACTAAAGAATGTAAAGTAACGCAAAGTGGCCCCAAAGAATTTAAAATAGTACTTACTCAAGGTTTAAACCGTCAAATACGCCGCATGTGTGAATACTTAGGCTACGAAGTTGTAACCTTAAAACGTACGCGCATAATGAACGTAACACTTAAAGGTTTAAAAGTAGGACAATGGCGTCATCTATCAGATATTGAAATGGCGCAAATAAACGATTCAATTTCTGATTCTGGTAAAACCCAAGAGCACTCGCTTGATACTAATAAGCAATCAGAAAATAATGCACCTTTAGCACCTAAAAAACGTGATTTTCAGGGCGAAAACCCTCGACGCTTTAATAATGGTGATCGAAATAATGAGCGTAGTACTGAGCGAAATACAAATCGTAACTCTGAGCGCAGCAACGCTAACGGAGAGCGCAAAAATGAGCGCAGTAATACTCCTTACCAAAAGCGTTCTACAACGTATGTGGGTAAGCCAAAAAGCATTAAAGAGAACAAGTCGTCTAATGCTAAATCAGACTCAAAACCAAGCTCGGACCGTATTCTCAGTCTAAAAAAATAATGTGCAGCTAAGTGGTATTCTACTACCACTGTATTTCTTGTACTATATTACCAAGTGGGCTTTTAACGCCCACTAAGTTTACGTTGTTATTTTGCAAACCCACCAATCTACCTTTATCTAAATACCATCTAAAAGTGTGCTTTTTATAGCTTTTTAAATCCAGTACAGTCAGTTTTGCGCAACTGTATTCATAATCAGTTGGGCAAGTACCTACTTCGAGTAACTGATATTCTTGCTGCCATATATTATCGCCGTATTTATTAGCCAGTAACTTTACTGAAATACATACTGACGTCCACAACCATAAGTAAATTAAAATAGGTAAACCGATTGGTATAAATACTGAACGGAATTTCCCGTGCTCAACAATATAATCTTTAACCGTATGTTTAAATTCAAAGTTATTATTGTATTTTTTATATAGGTGCTTAAATAAAGCAACCGATAACACGATCGTCATTATTGGAAATAACGTAAATGTTAAGGTGTTATATATACCATTGGGAATAAAAGCGGGATCAGCTTGTTCATCCCATGCAAGTAAAACCAGTGGAGGAGCCGTTGCTAAAAGTAGCAGAGCGCTGTTGAATAGTTGTTTAAAGGTCACAGGGTATTCACTTATAAAATGCTGCTTGTATAAAGCCCAAATTAGCGCTTAATGTTTAGCTATTGAATGCTAAAGCCAATATAAAACAAGAGTATACCTAAATAAATTGTAATCGCCGATAACGAGTTTTTAGAGCGCAGGCGCTTAACAAGGTCGCGTGTGCCATCAACCATACCGGAAATAACCAGTAGTATGCCCCCTGTAAAACGGTAGTTGTTTAAGTTCACGTTACCACTATCGTCAGTTATAAAGCGTAAATAACCAAAAAGTATAAAAAGACTGCCTGCTATTAGTGCTGCAATTTTAAAGTTTTCCAAGGCTTTTCCATAATATTGAGTTAGATACTAAAACGCCACTGAGTTTAGTCAGTGGCATTTAACTATATTACGAATTTAGTATTTAACCATATTTACTTTGCAAAACCACCTAGAGGCTTTAATAGAAGTGGTGACAGTGCAGCATGTTTATCGGTTAGTTCTTTAGGTAAATCACCCAAATGAACCATACGTGTTGGTGTTGCTGCAGCAATCCAGCGCTCTGCATGGTCATCCCAGTTTTGGATGTGTATGTACGATGCTTCTAAATCTCTAAAGCGCTCATAAACCATAATATCGCCATCGTCAGACATGTAATATTGGTAATTTAGTGTACCAGGCTCTGTTTTTGCACGTTCTACTTGTGAATTCATTACTTCACGAAAGGCATCTAACTGGCCAGGGTTTAGCTTGGCTTCAACAATCCAGCCAAAATTATCAAATGTCGTATCACCGTTTTTGTTAATTTGACTCGTTTGTTCTTCTTCGCGAGAAAAGCCACCAAATGGTTTTAGCCAAAGAGGGCTTAAAGCCGCATGACGCTCACGAACATCTTCAGGTAATTCGCCTAAATTCACCATGCGTGTTGGTGCAGCAGCCGCCATCCAACGTGCTGAATGATCGTCCCAATTTTCAATATGTTCGTGTGAAGAGTCTGCATCAGCAAAGCGTTCGTAAACTAAAACATCGCCAGCATCAGATATATAATATTGATAATTTTTAGTGCCAACTTCATTAAGTGCGCGATTAACTTGTGAATTCATCACCGCTTTAAAGTTTTCAAGTTCACCAGCATTAAGTTTAGCTTCTACTATCCATCCAAAATTTTTAAACATGACTTTCTCTACTTAAATAAATTGCCTCTGTATAAGTGAGGCTAAAAAGTTAAAGGCAATTTCTATCGCCCTAGTTAGCATACCTATCGCTTAATTGGTAAGTGCTTAGATAACGAAGCTAAGTGTACAGAGTATTTAAATATTGATAATAATCGCATTTATTTAATCAGTTTATAGTAAATGTATATAATAGTGGTTAGCCTATTTTGCAGGCCATTTAAATTTTTAAGTTAAAATTGCTTTATAGACGTGTTGTTAAGCTATTTACAAGTACACTTAGTTATATTTTGGGTAAGCTGTTAAGATGCGCCGTCTTAATAATGTAGAAAGGTTATAGAAGTAACATGTCAAAATTTTTCTTTATGGGTAAGCCCGACATAATGGGTAAAAATAACAGTAATGGATTTGCGCCAAATCGTACTGCAAAGGTAGGCACAGAGTTGCACCCGTTAACGCTAATTGTAAACTCAGCTGAACGACAATCAGAAATAGAAGCAATACTAGAAGAGCATTCGCTGTTTGCTTCAATTGAAGTTAAAGCAGACGTACCAGAAGATATTCGCGAACTAGACTTTGCGCTTAGTAAGTCAACACCACAAGTATTTGATAAAGTACCAGAGCGTAACGCACCTTGTGTATGTGGTAGCGGCAAAAAATATAAGAAGTGTTGCGGTTAGTTTCTTAACAACTAAATATGTAGCCTTTCTTTTTTAATCGGTATTAAATAAAAATGCCACAGGATTTTGAGCCTGTGGCATTTTTTAATGTTAACCAATTATATGTTTAACTACTTACGTGGCTCGTAATCAATTCTAAATATAACCGTGTACAGTACCGGCACTACAATGAGGGTTAGTATGGTAGCAAAGCCCAAACCAAACATTATTGTTACCGCCATTGACTGAAAAAACACGTCAAATAACAGCGGGATCATACCCAAAATAGTGGTTATAGCTGCCATTGCAACTGGTCGCACACGGCTCACACCAGAGTCAAACACGGCTTCATAGGGCGATTTACCTTCCCTTAATTCAAGATTTATTTGATCAACTAATACAATACCGTTTTTAATTAGCATACCGCTTAAGCTTAACAAACCAAGTAGCCCCATAAAGCTAAACGGCGCATTCATCGCTAACAAGCCGGCACTTACACCAATAATAGCCAACGGCACAGTTGCCCAAATAACAAGTGGCTGTTTAAGTGAGTTAAAAAGTAATACCGTGACTGCAAACATCGCTAAATAACCCAGCGGTAATGAGCCAAATATTGCTTTTTGCGCCTTGCTTGATGACTCAAACTCGCCGCCCCATTCTAGTTGGTAACCACGCGGTAGTTCCATGTTCTCTATTGGGCCGCGAATACGCGCAAATAATTTAGCGGGCGTTTCGTCTCCTAATACATTGTGATCGGCCATTACTGTAATAGTTCGTTTGCGATCGCGGCGCATTATTAGGCTGTCTTCCCACTGCACATCAAATTCGTCTACAACTTGAGTCACTGGTACAAATACACCCAATACTGGGCTGTATATTTGAAGGTCGTGTACGCTTTCTACGTTTAAGCGCTCGTTAGCAGGAGAGCGAGCAATAATGGGTAGCAATTGCGTACCATCGCGATATACGCCCACTTGTTTACCCGATAAGCTCGTTAGTAATACATTATCTAAGTCTGATTTACTAATACCTAATCGACGTGCTTTTTGCTCGTTAAATTGCGGGCGAATCATTTTGGTACGTGCGCGCCAGTCATCACGAATATTATATGCACCATCGTCGCTACCAATCAATTCTTCAGCTGTAGCAGCGAGTTGTCTTAAAATAACAGGATCAGGGCCCGAAAAACGTGCTTCTATTTTTGCATCAGTAGAGGGGCCAATTTCCATCGGTTTAATTTTAAGCTGTGCAGAGAGTGCATGATTGCTTGAGTAATCACGCACTGTTTGCATTACAGTTGCTACGGCTTCTCTGTCGGCAACACGAATAATTAATTGCCCGTACGCGGGATATGATTTTTCTGGCGCGTAGGTAAGCATAAAGCGCGGTGCACCTTGGCCTGTTGTACTTGTTACTTCTTCAACAAGGTCTTCTTTTTGCAAAAACTCTTCGAGCTTTTTAACGCCCTCAAGGGTTGATCGAATATCAGAGCCTTGCTCTTGCCAATAATCTACATAAAACATAGGTGTATTAGAGGCAGGAAAAAACGACTGTTTTACAGAGCCAAAACCAACAACCGCCGTACACAGTAAAACAACCATTAATATAAGCGTGGTTTTTCTAAAGTGCAGCGCTAAATCTAAAATCGCTTTGTAACCGTTAAAAATAAAACCTTTGTATGGGTCTTCATCTTCTTGGCCTTCTTCGTTTTTAAATTCGTTTTCTTTAAACATTAAATTGGCAAAAAATGGCGTTAGCGTAATGGCTGTTATCCAGCTTAATAAAAGCGAAATAAACAACACCCAAAACAAGCTACCGGCAAATTCACCACTGGCATCAGAGCTTAAACCAATTGGCGCAAAGGCAGTTACTGCAATTACTGTTGCACCTAGTAAAGGCCATTTTGTTTGCTCAACAATATTAACAGCCGCTTTGAGTTTTGTTTGGCCACGTTTGAGGTTTATCAGTATGCCTTCAGTGACGACTATTGCGTTATCAACCAGCATACCAAGAGCAATAATAAGTGCCCCAAGCGATATACGTTGCAAGTCGATGGCAAACAACTTCATAAATATAAACGTACCCAGTACGGTAAGCAGTAAAATACCACCGATTAAAATGCCGCTTTTTAAACCCATAAATAACAGCAGTACAACAATAACAATCGCAATGGCTTCAAGTAAGCTGATAATAAAACCATCAACCGATTTTTGAACCTCTTGTGGTTGGTTGTATACAGAATTTATGTGAATACCATGAGGGCGTTGATATTCAAGTGAAGCTAAATGCTCGTCTATGTTTTGACCCACATCAACCACGTTAACACCCGACATAAACGACACGCCAATAAGTAAAGCTTGCTGAGAGTTATAACGAATAATGTTATTTGGTACTTCTGCGTACTCTCTGTAAACCTTTGCTACATCGCCTAAGTAAATAAGCTCATTGGCACCTGATTTTGAAATTAATAAGGTTTCGAGCTCTTTTACATCTTTAAATTCGCCAGTAGGATGCAAGCGAATTGACTCATCGCCCACGCGAATTTTACCCGCGTTAGATACCGTGTTTTGCGATTGTAATAACTGGAATATATGGCTTGGCGCAATACCTAATTGAGCGAGTTTACGCGTAGAAACTTCAACCATTACTTGCGCTTGTTGTTGGCCCGCAACGGTTACTTTACTAACACCTTTAACCAATACCAGTTCGCGCTTTAAAAAATCGACGTAATCTTTAAGCTCATCATACGAATAACCATCGCCGGTTACCGAATACATAACACCGTAAACATCGGCAAAGTCGTCCAAAATAGTGCTTGGGTAAACACCACTAGGTAATGACGGAGAAAGGTCGTTAATTTTACGACGCATTTCATCCCAAATTTGGCGAAGCTGCTCTTTACGATAATTGCTTTTCATTTCTACAGAAATTTGTGATTTACCGTTAGATGAAATAGACGTAACGTAATCGACATAAGGCAATTGCTGAATCGCGTTTTCAATCGGAAAAGTAACTTCTTCTTCAACTTGCTGCGGCGAAGCGCCAGGGTACATGGTAATAACCATGGCTTTTTTAAGCGTAAACTCAGGGTCTTCTAGTTGCCCTAAATCAAAGTACGACACACTACCGCCAATTAATAGCAGCAGCGTAAACATCCAACTGATTACTTTTTTCTCTATGGAGAGTTGTGCAAAGCTCATAATTATAAGCCTCGCTCTTTATTCCATGCTCTTACTTTCATGCCTTCTTTTAGTGAATGCACACCGGCAGAAACCACAATTTGGCCTTCTTCAATACCGCTTAATACTTCAATACCATCGCGGTGCAACTGGCCAACCTTTACAGCTTGTTTATGCACTTGGCTAGTTTTTGAATCAAAAAGCCATACGTAGGCGTTATCTTCAATTGATTCTTGCGGCTCAGAAAACACCGACTCGATAGGTAAGATTGTATAAGCAACCTGCGAGCGCGTTACTTTACTTAAATCTATAAGCACGCTACCCGTCATACCGGCTAGTAAATTAAAGTCCTCAGGTACTGGTAGCGAAAATACAACCTTATAAGTAAGTGTTGCAGGATCTGCTTGGGTATCCCACTCTTTAATATCAAGTATGTATTCTTTGTCGTCAAAGCCATCAAACTTTACAGTAGGGTGGTAATCGGTGCCTTTTTGAAAGCGAGCGACTATTTTTTCAGGAACCTGAATTTCTACGTCCATTAAATCGCGTGTTTCTAAGCGTAATATATTTTGCTTTGCTTGAATATTTTCAAAGTTTTTAACAAATACTTTTGCGACCGTGCCTGAAAATGGTGCGCGTAGCTCGCTGTACTCAAGGTTTGTTTGTGCAATTCTAAATGCAGATTCAGCAATTTGCATATTAGCAGTGGCTTGATCTAATTCTGATTGGCTGGTGATTTTTTTCTCAAACAATTGCTCAATACGGCCAAGTTGTGACTTTGCCAATTCAAAGCGCGCTTTACGTTCGTCAAACTGTAATTGAAAATCTTCTGGATCCAGTTTTGCTAATAAATCACCTTTTTCAACGTGTTCACCAGCAAGAACCGGAAACTTAATAAGTTCACCGTTTACCCTAAAAGCAAGGTAAGAGCCTTGGTTTGCAACAACTTCAGCAGGAAAACTACGAATGTTAATTTGCGTATCATGACCTATGTTGAATAATTTAACAGGGCGAATAGGCTCTTCTTTAACTTGTTGTTCTGGCTCAGAACAGGCTATTAAGCTAAGTAAGGTCGTTGTTAATAAACATAGACGAAAGAGTTTCATGTCTTCTCCGTTGCAATGATGGCAAAATAATTAAGTGCAGCATACGCTGCAAACATATAAAATAAAAATCATTAAATTTTAGAAACTCAATAAGTTTTATTTATGATGTTACAGGGCGGTATATGAAGCTGAATCAATTAATAATTTTAGATGCCATAGTGCAAAGCGCAAGCTTAAGCGGAGCAGCACTAAAGCTACATAAAACGCAGCCCGCGCTTACACTAGCCATTAAAAACTTAGAAGCCAAAATAGGATTTGAGTTACTAGACAGAAGTAAGTACCGATTACAGCTTACTGAAAAAGGGCGTGTTTTTCACCGCGAAGCGCAGCAACTACTGCATGCCAACGACGAGCTGGCACAGCTCGCTAAAGAATTGGCATTAGGTAATGAACCCCAATTTAGAGTTTGTTACGAACAACTTTGTCATATGCAGAGTTACAACGAGATCATAAGTAATACTTTTAGGCTATTTACCAGTACAGAATTTAGCTTAACAAGCGGGAAGCGCTTTATTTCGTTAGAGCAAGTAAATAGTGGGCAAGCCGAATTAGGCATTGGCCCTTGGTTTGATTTATTTCATGCGACAGGTGATTTAGAAAGCGTACCTATAGGCAGGCTCGATATTGGCATTGTCAGCGCTAAAGGCGTACTCCCTCAAAAGCTAACCTATAGCGAACTACAAACGTATCCGTGTTTAGCCATGTTTGAAAGTGACTTGAGTATCGACAGTGACAGGCTATCGTACTCAAAAGGCTCCGCCATGATGAAAATTGATGATGTATCGACCCTAAAATCGTTTTTACTCTCAGGTGCGGGTTGGGCAATGATGAGCCTAGAGCACTGCGACCCTGAAATAAAAGCAGGCTTACTTCAAGAAATACACATAACTGACCGAGAGCATAAATTTAGCGCGCAAATTAGAGCCTTTAGGCAGCATGCAATGCACCACGGCCCTGTAGCGCGTACTATCTGGGAGCAATTTAAACAATTAAGTAAGGAATATTCTAACAACAATGGATATTGATAAAGAAACGCTTATTTATACTGTTATCGCAGGCATACCAGTAGGAAAAGTAGCAAGTTACGGGCAAGTTGCAGCTCTTGCTGGTTATCCGCAAAACTCACGGTTGGTCGGGCGCTTATTAAAAATGATGCCAAACGACTCGGTTATACCTTGGCACAGGGTAGTGAATAGCCAAGGTAAAATATCATTCCCTGCAGGTAGCGAAAAATACCAAGAACAGCGTGAAAAGCTATTATCAGAAGGTGTGCTGTTTAAAAGCGACAAAGTGAATATGCGCGAGTGCCGGTGGGAGTGATATGACTATTATGGGCAGGTAAGTGCCATAGCTGACCTCTAGGCGTGAATTGATACTCTGTTGGGTGGCGCCTTCGGCTTAAGCAATCTACCTTTTGACGTAGGTCGGATAAGTGGCTTCGCCATGCCATCCGACACAGTAAAATACCTTGCCAATTATTATCAATATTTTTTGTCCGCATTTTTTAATTTGCCTTGTTAACTGGCTTTAAATTACTGTAATTTATTTAGATGGGTTTTTACCGTACCTATGCCCGTGCTTGTAAAATAAATAAAAATGAACGATGAACATAAATATAAAATAAAGTACACCGAACAGTAACCCTTTATTTAAACCTTCCGCCCAACCAATCATGCTTCCAGAGAATAAAGCAACACCAAAATGAGTAAGTAATATTTGAAAATGTATTCTCAAAAATGCTGACAAATTATTACTCCCTACTAAAAATATGCTCAATACTAAAGAGCCAGTTAACAGTTATATCAGAGGACACTTTGCCTATTTTAGCGTGAGAACGTCCTTATTTTATGAGTTTCTATTAATAGCAAAAAGCATAAGTTATTGCTAGCTATATATATTATGCTTGGGGTGGGTTATTTAGTCATGTAGTAAAGGGGAAAGTATCCTTTTAGTATTACTTAGCTGATGGCAAATCTTCTGAATTGCCGGTTATCGCTCGACACCGACTATTAGCTGAGTGCCAAAAGCTAACCTTCAAGGCGTGAATCGATACTCTGTTGGGTGGCGCCTTCTGCTTAACCAACCTACATTTTGACGTAGGTCGGATAAGTGGTGAAGCCACGCCATCCGACACAGTAAAATACCTTGCCAATTATTATCAATATTTTATGTTGTCGACTGGCTGGAGAGTGCCAGTAGCGGACATTGGTAACGCACGCAACACCAGACACTTTGGAGCGCAGCGAAAATTGTTCCGAGTGCTTGCGCTTGTTAGGCATTGAAGACTATGCGCCGCCAAAGTTTTCTAGTATTAATAAGTTTGTCAAAATGTTTTGATCCAAGAAGATAATGCATCAACATCGTTTTCTATCTGTTGAAGATCT
This sequence comes from Pseudoalteromonas sp. NGC95, assembly GCF_015864705.1. NCBI lineage: Bacteria > Pseudomonadati > Pseudomonadota > Gammaproteobacteria > Alteromonadales > Pseudoalteromonadaceae > Pseudoalteromonas > Pseudoalteromonas sp. NGC95. The sequence continues at coordinate 26,351 of NZ_JADYWR010000007.1, read as the reverse complement.
GGACATGGGGCAGGAGATTCATCCGATTGAGAATGCTCAAACACTGAGTATCGAGTCATCAAATCATCAATAAGATCACAATCGCTCTGCTCTATCTTAATTAACTTTGACAGCCGGCCCTTCGTTTGAATATCTCGTCTAAACCTGACAAGAACTTCATTCAACAGTACGCTTTCTATGCATTTCTCCACTAAAATTCTAAACTCGCTACAGGTTTGCCATGCCTCTCTCTCAAAAGTATCTGCATCACCATTATCAACATGCTTCCTTAGCTGGGGAAGGAATTCGTTTTTTATTCGTGCTACAGCTTTCACTGGTTTCGAATCTCGAAGGCTTAATTTAGCTGTAATTCCAGTGTCTTTCCCGAGCTTTCGTAACGTTTCCACAGTTACAGAAATCGGGGCTGGAAGACCATTTTCACGAGCTTGGTCTTTTAATCTCCTAGTCACTGACTCAACCTGAGACAAAAGTGATAGCCTATGTGTAAAAATAATAACTTGACGTTCCATCGCTAAAGCAACAAGTCGAGATACAACTTTTTCTTCAAAGTCTTGGTCAAGAGATGATATCGGATCATCAAATATGAATGGAGATTTTTGGCCAGATCCTGTGATATCAGCTAGGAAAGCCGCTAGAGCTACAACTCTGATTTCTCCTTCGCTCAAAATTATCTCAGCTGGGACAGCTGATTTACTACCTTGTAGTGTAAGTCCAAATGTTATCTTCCCCTTTCCTTGTGGTTTACTCTCTGGCTTAACGGGGAGCCTAATGCCCCCTAGCACTCTTAGCTCTTTGGCAAAGCGTTCTTGATAGCCCGCATCAAGTTCAACTTTTGCTAATTCATTGCTTTTTGTTGTCAGGGCATTTGTGCTTGTAAGTCTAATTGCAGAATCGAAAGTAGAAATATAGTAGAGTCTTTTTCTCTCCTTTAGAATCGCGGCTTTATTTTGATTTAGCCACTGTATGGATTGCAGCTCTTTAAGTCTTGTTTCTAGCTTCAGCCGTTGCCCATCCTGTTGTAGTTCTTTTAGGGTCTTTTCCTCTATATCAAAAGTATTTGATATATGTTGACATGCTTTATCAAGAGGGCTCCAATCAAATATAGGGACTGTCGCAAGACTATCAGCAGTATCAACAGCTTTTCGCCGTAGCGTTAGTGATGCCATATATTGCCTAGCTAGTTCCTCTGATATTTTCAATTGATTCATTTGTATCAACCAATCATGCTCCAATGGTAGGCTAAGCATTCTCTTCGTCAGCTCATCTCTCAGTTTCTCGGCTGCTTTGGCATCTGCTTCAAGCCCTCCTTGAACATATACCTGAAAGTGATCCATGCGCTCTTTTCCATCAACTGTGAATTCTTGCTGACATAAAACACAGCGAGATCCATCTTCAGTAGATGGGAAATTGACATTTGGATATGCGTGCTTTTCTGAAAATTCCTTTGCATGCTTCCATAGTGCCATCCATGTGCTTTGTCCTACCCCATCAAGGGCAGCGTTAGAAAAGACCTTTTTAGCCTCTTCATTCGCAATATATCGCTTCTTGTTTGCATCGGATCTCGCTGTAATTTCAGCTTGAATTGCTTCATCAGCCAAAGCGAATTTTAGGCTATCGATCCTATCTTTTATCCTTTTGAAAACAAGTCTATCTTGCGCAATAACTTTAAGACGGCCTTCTACGTCTTTTTGAGCTAAAGCTGCTTCTGTTGCAATGCGCTCGTCGTCAAGCTCTTTAGAGAATACACATTTTTGATCAATAACTTCTAGCTTGGTGGTGGCCTTAATTGTATTTAGCCATTGGATTGGTACAGCATGGATTAACATAGGTGGGGTACTAGGGAGCTTCGACGCGAGCGTCTTTTTTTCTTGCTTTAGAAATGTTGATACACGATCACATATTGCAATTAGAGATGAATTGAAACGCATGCTACTTGGCTCGTATGTAGCTTCGTTTTTACCCATGTACATCTGTGCAGTCTTCGTATCGAAAACATGAACATGACGCAGATGTGCTAAAGCCCCGCCACTAAGGGTCCAAGAAACTGACTGTGTTTTTCCACTTATCGATAACTCTATATCGGCAGAAGCGGGCGGTGATTCATTAGAGAATACGTTGCCTAGCAGTTCATCCTTAGCCCTTGAACCACATACCTGTTTTAGAATGCGAGAGAAGCTTGTTTTCCCTGATCCATTTGCACCATATATAACTGCAAGGTTTGTATTGCCAAATGAAATAGATGCGTCTGCTTTGATTGCGTTAACACCTGAGACGCCAGAAATTTTATTTATACGTAGTTCTGGGCGCTGGGCTGCCTGCGCTAAAGCACCAGGTACTATTTTAGAGAAACCCTCCTTTGCCCCCGACGCTTCTTTAAAGCAAAGTCTTGCAAGCTCCGTTATTTCAGCGTCATTAGGCATTCTTTTTGAGTCAATAAGTAATCTCGCTGCGGATTGTAGCCACTTAGGGCGCTCATTAATCCAAGTTTCGAAGCTGTCGGGCTCTTGTGAATGATGGTCTTCTTGTATGTTATTCATCTTCTAAATCCCTGTGCGATAAATATTGACATGAGGAGCGAGGTTAATTTGCCTAACATCTTTATAAGAGGACACTTTCCCTATTTTAGCGCGAAAATGTCCTTATTTTATGAACTTATATCAATAGCAAATAGCGTAAACTATTGCCAGCTATAAATATTATACTTTCTATAGCCTATATAAACATGTAAAAAAGAGGAAAGTGTCCTCTTATTCTTACTAAGTTAATGACAACTCACCTCAATGTCCGGTTATCGCTCAAACCAGACCATTCTAATTGACTTAACCAGCCTAATAAACGTAATTGCTAATTGAAATATAATGGCAAACACACCCAGCAATAACAAATAAGTGCCAAATAGCGTGACTAAATTGGGTGCTTTTAGCGCTGTAAAATAATGTACCTAAACTATAAAAAACGCCGCCGGCAAGTAGCCAGTAAAGTGCTTTTACATCAACACTTGAATAAAGCGGATATACAATAGCCAGTGCAAACCAACCCATGAGCAAGTAGGTGGCGAGCGATATTTTTTTATTACCGTTTTTTATAAATACTTTGTATGCAACGCCTGCTAGTGCCACAGTCCAAATAAATGTAAGTGTTGCCCATGACCAAGCACCGGTTAATGAGATTAATAAAAAGGGAGTGTAGGTGCCGGCAATTAATAAATATATGGCGCAGTGATCGCACTTTTTATAAAAGGCTCTTAAGCGCGGTTGAATACTGGCGTGGTACAAAGTGGATGACAAAAACAGCACAAATAGGCTGCTGCCATAAATTGCAGTACTAATATACGCTTTAGTGCTGGTGGCTTGGCTAAATAAATCCCACATAACAAATGCGGCAAATACAATACCAAGTGCATGGCTAATTACGTTTAGTTGTTCTTCTTTTTTAGAATAGGGCGCTTCTAACGACATGACAGATCCTACCACTATTTGAATGAATTTTAGTGTACAAGTGTACGCTGAGTTTTTCAATATTATAATTTTTATATGAATACAATAATTTATTGTTTTTCATAAAGTTGAAACATCAATTTAACCAATGCGTAATTAATAAGACGTAAAAAAGTCGTAATAGTTCGTTAGATTACTGGTAATTCCTAAAAACAATTAACCGGACGAACAGTGAAAAACATGAAAAATAAATTAACAACACGGCCTTTTCTTAAACTTACTAAATTGTCTGTGGCGATGATTTGCGTTACATCAACAAATAGTTTTGCAGATCAAACCATAAATAAAGAACTTGATGAAATAGTGGTTGTTGCTCAAAAGCGTGCGCAATCAATACAAAATGTGCCCGTAACAATAAGCGCCTACGATGGCGACTTTTTAGAAAGCTTGGGTATAGGTGAACTAGACACTTTATCTGAAATAACACCAGGGCTTGTTATTCAAGAGCAAAGCCCTAACAACCCGGGCTTTGTAATTCGTGGTATTACGTCTGATAGTGGGTCGTCTCAATCATCCCCTCGTGTGTCTATTTATTATAACGGAGCAGATGTATCACGCTCTCGTGGCTCATACTTTGAGCTTTTTGATGTAGAAGGGATTGAAGTTGTTAAGGGACCACAAGCGACACTGTTTGGAACAGCAGCTTCTGTAGGTGCTATTAGTGTAGCAACACGTAAACCAGAAAAAGATTTTTCGGCTCAATTAAAAGCATCCGTTGGTAATTACTCGGCCAAAGGTGCTAGTGGCTTTGTAACGGGTGGCAATGATTTATTGCAAGGCCGTGTTGCTTTTACTTATCGTGAACGTGATGGGTTTATAAAAAATATTGCAGGAGATAGTAACTCCCAAAATCCGGCTGGGTTTAAGCAAGATGATATGCATGCTATTGAGCGTTTTTCTTATCGTCCGTCTTTACGTATTACACCTAGTGACGATGTAACGATTGATTTGGTGTATACGTATGAAAAAAATGATGACTCGGGTACATCTTTTAAAAATGGGCTTTATGCACCAACCGGTGGTGATATAAGTCCATATAGCTTTGTTGAAATGCCAGGTAGTCCGTATGCAGAGTCTGTGTTTGGAAAAAAAGACTTAGGTGTGGATCGCACAGTTAACGATTTAAATTTGACTGTAAATTGGGATGTAAGTAACGATTTAACAATCACCTCAATTACTGCAGGGCGTAACTTTGATTCTTTAGAAGTGTTTGATGCTGATGGTACGCAAGCATGGTTTTTAGAATTTGCAGAAGCTGCTGAGGGCGATCAATTTAGCCAAGAATTACGCGCTGTTTATACGCAGAATAAGTTTACTAGTATTTTTGGTGTGAGTTACTTTGAAGAAGATGGTAGCCAGCGTATTCCATTTAGTACAGAGGAGTCTATATTTTTAAATTGCTTAGGCGTATTGGGTTCAGGTGTTCCTTGTATTAATAATGATGGTAGCGTTAATATTTTAACGCCAGCATTAACAGGTGGTGTAGTAAACGAGTTGCCATATTCACTAGAGTTTACAAACTATGGTGAAAACAAAGCGTACTCAGCGTTTGCTGATGTAACTTATGCTACTACTGAAGCATTAGAGTTAACAGCGGGTCTTCGTTATATAAAAGAAGAAAAGCGCAGTGGTTATAGCTCTGCAGCACCCAATAGTGTTTTAACACAAGCGCCATTGTTTACGGTTGATACAAATGGTGAAACATTCTATGGCGATGCTGATTATGATGATTGGCTGCCACGTTTTAATGCGCTTTATATAATAAACCCTACTACAAATATGTATGCGACTGTTTCAAAAGGGCGTCGTTCGGAAGTACTTGAAGTAAGTTCGGCTAACGATGAACAAGGGAATGTCGAAGCTTCTATATCAGAAGTCCCAGCGGAAATTATTTGGAACTACGAAACCGGTATTAAAGGCAAAGCGCTTGACGGGCGTTTAGATTACTCTGTCGCTGTATTTTATCAAGATTACTCTAACTTTCAGGTTACGTTACAGGATGATGAAGGCGTTGCGTTTTCTGCTGATGCGGGCTCTGCCACTAATGTTGGCGCAGAGGCTGAAGTAAGGGCGTTAATTAATAATGAGTTTGAGGTATTTGCCAATGCGGCCTACCTTGATGCTGAAATAGATGATGATAGTAATAACGGTAACCTCGCAGGCAATAAATTTAGATTACAACCAGAGTGGACGTTTAGTACGGGGCTGTTTTACTCAACAGAATTGTCGAACTCACTTAATTTAACGAGCTCTTTAATATATAGCTACCGCTCTGAAGTGTTTTTTGAGCCAGCAAATGCGCCAATATCAGGCTTAGATATTAGCCAACCTGGGCTTGGATTAGTCAGTGCGCGCTTAGGAATTGCAAGTTGTGATGATTGGGCCGTTAGTGTTTTTGCCAGTAACTTATTAGATAAAGAGTATTTAGTTGATGCTGGTAATACTGGAGGAGGATTTAGCAACCCAACATTTGTTGCAGGGGCACCTCGCTTTGTTGGTATTGAGTTAACTCTCGGGTTTGGCGGACAATAATACATTTAACTACTTGATATTTTAATTGAGCCACTGCAAAGTGGCTTTTTTATGTGATCACGTTAAAGTGAATTTATATTAGGTAAAAATGAAACAAGATCTAAAAGCTGCTTTACTTACCGCCATTGTTTATCCTGGAGCGGGGCATTTTTCTTTAAAAAAACACCTAATAGGCGCTATTTTTGCGGGTGTATTCTCTGTTCTTTTAATTTTAACCTTTCAAGATATATTTGCGATTGCACAGTGTACTGCAAATGAAATTGTAAACGGAAAAATCCCCATGTCGGTTACGGCCATTTTAAAAGCAGCGCAACAACCATCTGACGCTTGCGCTCAACTCGCTGAATATAAGTATGTACCTTTAATGATTATAATTTGGGTGCTGAGCATTATGGATGCATACCGTTTGGGCAGAAAAGCGCTACCCACTAAAAAATAAGCCACTTAATCAGAACTCGGTTTGGTTGGCTTATTAATTTTCTTCCCGCATATTTATCCCTGATATTTAGCTATTATTGATGGCGGTAATAATTATTATTACCGCCTTTTCATTTTTATACATATTTTTTGTAACCGAGATTTTTTGCCCGCATCATGTAAACATCGTGTAAATGCCTGTATATACCCAGTAAAATCCTCAAACCTCGTTAAATCGCTCACTTGTTGATATTTAGTTAATTAAAATCCTTCTCCTTGTACCTTTTTATTCATTTAATGTTAATAAATAAATGATACTTTCTGCTCGCCAAATTAACTTTGTTTAACTATTAAGTATTGGTTTGCTATCAATTTATTACGTCAAGCAATGACGACTGATAATTTCAATTTAAGGAAATACGATGAATAACAGTTCAAATAATCACAAAAGAAAGGATTTTAAAGTGGCGAGCTTATCGTTAGCTTTATTATTAGGATGCTCAACAATGGCCAATGCCGCTGTTGAAAAGTTAACGGTGAGTGGGAATCAAATTCTTGCGGGCGGAGAAAACACAAGCTTTGCAGGACCTAGCCTATTTTGGAGTAACACGGGGTGGGGCGCTGAAAAATTTTATACAGCAGAAACAGTAGCAAAGGCAAAAACTGAATTTAATGCAACATTAATTCGTGCAGCTATTGGCCATGGTACGAGTACTGGTGGTAGTTTGAACTTTGATTGGGAGGGCAATATGAGCCGTCTTGATACTGTTGTAAACGCAGCTATTAGCGAAGATATGTACGTTATTATTGATTTTCATAGCCATGAAGCACATACCGATCAAGCAACTGCAGTTCGCTTTTTTGAAGACGTAGCTACCAAATATGGGCAGTACGACAATGTTATTTATGAAATTTATAACGAGCCGTTACAAATCTCATGGGTTAACGATATTAAGCCTTACGCAGAAACAGTTATTGATAAAATTAGAGCAATCGACCCTGATAACTTAATTGTGGTTGGAACGCCTACGTGGTCGCAAGATGTTGATGTGGCATCACAAAACCCAATTGATCGCGCCAATATTGCTTACACTCTGCATTTTTATGCTGGCACGCATGGTCAATCGTATCGAAATAAAGCACAAACAGCACTCGATAACGGCATTGCACTATTCGCCACAGAGTGGGGAACAGTTAATGCTGATGGTAATGGTGGTGTTAATATCAATGAAACCGATGCATGGATGGCATTTTTTAAAACAAACAATATTAGCCACGCTAACTGGGCTTTAAACGATAAAAACGAAGGTGCATCGTTATTTACTCCAGGCGGTAGTTGGAATTCACTAACATCGTCAGGCTCTAAAGTTAAAGAGATCATTCAAGGTTGGGGTGGTGGTAGTAGCAATGTTGATTTAGATAGCGACGGGGATGGCGTAAGTGACAGCCTTGATCAGTGCAATAATACTCCCGCAGGTACAACGGTTGATAGTATTGGTTGTGCAGTAACTGACAGCGATGCCGATGGTATTAGCGATAATGTTGATCAATGTCCTAATACACCAGTAGGTGAAACTGTTAATAATGTAGGTTGCGTTGTTGAAGTAGTTGAGCCACAAAGCGATGCGGATAACGATGGTGTGAATGATGATATTGATCAGTGCCCAGATACACCTGCAGGTACTAGTGTTGATACAAATGGATGCAGTGTTGTAAGTTCAACAGATTGTAACGGTATTAATACATACCCTAATTGGGTGAACAAAGATTACTCAGGTGGTCCGTTTACTCACAATAACACCGACGATAAAATGCAATATCAAGGTAATGCATACAGCGCAAATTGGTATACAAACAGCATTCCAGGAAGTGATGCTTCGTGGACGCTTCTTTATACTTGTAATTAAGCACGTTTTATAAAATATGCGAAGAAGGTAAATAATACATTTACCTTCTTTTTAAAAGTATTAGCCTTTATAAACACTTTGGTGTTGAGCAGCAATGTTGTAGCTTGGAGAGTTTATGTTATCTATATAGCGCCAATCGGTTGTGATTTGCTCTTTAGTAATAGTCAGTAACATATATCCACGGTGTGATAAGTCACAATAATTTAAGTCGTTTATTAGCAATGTAAGCGAGTCAGCCATTTGCTTTGCTTGTGCTGTATTAAGCGCTAAATAATGCTCCATACCCGGGGATGTAACACCAGGTGTTGCAAACTCTACTCCTACGCTTTCGCCTTTTGCATTTTTTAATGTGCCATGCCACGCATTGTGCGTATCACCTGCAACCACGACTAACTTTTTATTTAATGCGGTAATGCTTTTGTATAATGCTTCGCGCTCGCTTGGGTAACCATCCCACGCATCTAAATTATAAGGCATTAAAGTATTTACGCGTGCGAGTTGCTCGGGTGTTACCGCTTTATGAGCTAACACTGCTTTTTTAATGGTAACAAGCTCTTTTAACACCTGAGGTATTTTAGTGCGATCGGATTGCGAGAATATTTCAGTAGGTAGCCACATTTTAGTCATCAATACTTGCTGGCCCAATACTTGCCATTTTGCATTTGATTTAGTTATTGCACTGGTGAGCCAGTTTAGTTGTGTGTTACCTAGTAAATGCCTATTTTGATTATTTAAATCACTGACAAAGCGCGCAACATCCATTTGCTTGGTCTCGGGGTTTTTGTAGTCGCTGTAAGCGAGTTGTTTATCGCGTGCTATTACGCGCGTATCTAGCATATGTAAGCTTATTAAATTACCAAAATCGAAGGTGCGGTATATTTGCGGGCTTTGTTCGCCCATAGGTGGCCTAATTGGCAGCCATTCGTAATAGGCTTGAATAGCTGCTGCGCGACGCTTAAAAAAATCACCTTCATCAGGGGTATGATTTTCAGCACCACTTTTATAGGTATCGTTGGTAACTTCGTGATCATCCCATATTGCGATAAAAGGCGCTGCAGCGTGAAGTGCTTGTAAGCCTTGGTCTGTTCTGTAAATAGCATAGCGCTTACGATAGTCGCTAAGGGTAATAATTTCACCGCTGTTATCGGCGGCTAATTGGCGGCCAATTTTTTCGGCATTTTCGGTAGCGTACCCGCCCATTGGGTATTCGTAAATGTAATCTCCTAAATGCAGGACCACATCTAAATCTTTTTGCTTAGCGGCATCTGTGTAGGCATTAAAGTACCCAGCAGGGTAGTTTGAGCACGACACAACAGCCATTTTAATTTGTTCAACATTGTTTATTGGTAGTGTTTTAGCCCGGCCAATTGGGCTTTGTGTATTCACACCCATAAAACGATAAAAGTACTCTGTGTTTGGAGCAAGTTCTTGCACATCTATTTTTATTGTAAAGTCTCGGCTTTTATCTGTTTGTTCTTGCCCGCTGCGAATAATGTTTTTAAATTGAGAATCACTTGCCAGTTCCCAAGCAACAGTAACTTCAAAATTTGATTGAGAAGTGGTTGCACGTGTCCAAATTATTAAAGCATGACTAAGCGGGTCGCCACTCGCTACACCGTGTTTAAATTCAATAGCCGATAGAGGTTTGTTTATTAATGTTTGAGCACAACCTGTAATGGCACTCGATACTGCGACGGTAAATATGCTTGCTGCTGAGGTTTTTAAAAAATTTCGACGTGATGAAAGAGTCATACTGCACTTTTTGAATTATTTATAGTGGTGTGCACTTTAGCGGGTAGATATGACGTTTTTATAAACGCTAAATGTATTTAGTGTGACGGTATTAATACCTTTAAATCCTTTTATTTATTAACTAAAAAGTAGTCAAAAAATTAAATTAAATGGTTAAATTAACGAGAGGTGAATTTTTAAATTAAAGTAATGCGTGTAAAGTTGTTTAATTACAATTGGTTAAGGTTTGTTTTTATGTTGGCACAACCCTTGAGTATATAACTACGTCTAAACAATACACAAACAAGGAATACCATTATGAAACATTCAATTAAAATCGCTATGGCAAGTTTATTAGTATTAGGTTCTGCGCAAGTACACGCAACAGAAGTGGACCTAGATGTAACTGATATATTAACTCAAAGTGTAGCAAGCTATGTTAAGCAAACCACAATCGAGCTTGAAAAATCACTAAAGGAAACGCTTTATTTTGATGCTAAAACTGTTTTAGAGGGGTTATTAGATGAGCCCGTTTTAACAGATAGCACAACGCTTAAAAATACTGACACTAGTATAAAAAACGTAAAATAAATCATTTAAAGGATTAAAACGATGAGCAGTGAACTTGGATTATTTGCATTAATGTTAGCACCCGTAGTCAGTATGATTAGCGCTTATTACTCGGTTCAAGTGTTTAAAGCTATGGGAGGTTGGTTTAATCTTTAGCCAATTATATAGCTGGTAATTAATTCGATTTATACAAAGCTGATCGACTTAGCAAAAGCGCACGTAAATAAAGGCAGAGTGTTTGAAATAAGTAGACTTTATGAAACGTGCGATTTTTCCATTACCCATTTTTATGTTACCTGAAGGTTATACGCGATTACGCATATTTGAGCCTCGCTACTTAAATATGGTTAAAACCGCATTAAAAAATAATACAGGGTTTGTGCTTTGTACGTTTGAGCATGACACGCCTTTTAATATAAGCGCGCAAGGTTGCCTTGTTGATATTATTGATTTTGACCAAGACGATAACGATGTATTATTAATTGATGTATTTGCATCGCAAAACGTGCAAATTAATGATGTTTATCAAGACGAAGACGAATTACGTCATGGCTTGGTATCGCCTTGTAATACGCCGTATTGGTACAAAGATTCTAACAACCAAATTGGTGAACATTACCTACTACACGACGCGCTTAAAAACGTGTTTCAAGGTAATCCGGAACTTAATTTGTTGTACAAGAAAACTCATTTTGACAAGCTTCCATGGATTGCAGCACGTTGGCTCGAACTCCTACCTGTTTCTATTGAGAAAAAACAGCAACTTGCGTTTGAAACGAATTTTGATAACTTACTGAATTTCCTCCATACTGTGATTAATAACGAATTTGCCTAAATTTTATGATCCTAAATTAATTATTGCCCGTATTACTTAATACAAAAGCAATAACGGGATAAATTATTATGGTAAGTCAACAACAGTCACCACGTTGTGAACCTAATACAGGTAAGTACACTGCCATGCCAGAAACGCCGAGTAAAGAGCTCATGCAAGCGCTTATAGATGTTGCGCAATCACGCGACAAAAAAGCGTTTTCATATTTATTTGAATACTTTGCGCCAAAAATTAAACGCTTTGGAATTAAGCAGTTTGGTGTTGAAGCCCAAGCCATGGAGCTTGTGCAAGAAACATTAACGTCTGTTTGGCGTAAAGCACATTTGTATCATAGTGAAAAAGGCGCTGCGACTACGTGGGTTTATACCGTTATGCGTAACGCTTCATTCGATATGCTTCGTAAAATGAAAAGTAATAAAGAAGAAAATATAAGCGAAGATATTTGGCCGTTACTAAACGACTCACAAGATACGCATCACGAATACAGTGATCATTTAGAAGATAAGCAAATTAAGCGTTATTTAGACAAATTACCAATTGCTCAACGCGAAGTGGTAAGAGGCGTTTACTTTCAAGATATGTCGCAAGAGCAACTTGCACATCAACTTAATATTCCAGTAGGCACGGTAAAATCACGGTTACGTTTGGCCTTGCAAAAATTACGTAATGAAATGGGAGATCAGCATGATTAAACATCACCCGAGTGAAACTTTACTGACACAGTATTGCGATGCATCACTTGCTACATCATTGAGTTTAGCCGTTTCTATTCACGTAGACATGTGCCCTGTGTGCCAAGCTAAAGTAGCTAAAATTGAAGCAAGTAATGCAAATGCATTATTTAGTGAAGAGCCTGCTCAATTTGAGAAACCTCAAACTGAGAAATCTGATTTACTTGAAGAATTTGAACTAAATGTTCTTGATATGATCATGTCTGATGATTCTATCGATGAAGTTTACGAAGTAGAGCCTGTATCTATTAAAGTGAATGAGCATAACTATCAGCTTCCACGTGCTTTAACACGTATTTCTCATAGCAAATTTACACAAGTTGGTAAACTGGCACGATCTCGCGTTTCGCTTGATGATGGTGCGCTGCGTTCTAGCTTGCTACATATTGATGCCGGTGGCGAAATTCCTGAGCATACACATACCGGATTTGAAGTTACTTTACTACTAGATGGTGAGTTTAGTGATGAAGACGGTAATTACGTACCAGGCGACTTTATTTGGCAAGATGGTAGTCATCAACACACACCTTTAACGAAAGATGGATGTTTATGCTTTACAGTTGTCAGTAGTGCGCTACATTTTAATAAGGGCTTCAGCAAGTTACTAAATCCAATAGGTAATTTGATTTACTAAGAGAATATATGCATACAGATATAATAAAAATAGGTATAAGCGCCTGCTTAGCAGGCGAAAAAGTTAGATTTGACACAGGACATAAAAAGTCAAATTTTTGTATGGATGAGCTAGGTAAACACGTTGAATACACACGGTTTTGTCCGGAAGTAGCTGTTGGTTTACCGATACCTCGTCCAACTATTCGCCAAGTTAAAGTGGGCGATACTATTAAAGTATGCCGCCCAGATGGCACCGGCGAAGTAGGCCAACAACTTACTGAATATGGTAAAAAAGTTGCAACTGAACAAGCTAAAGAATTAAGCGGATTTGTATTTTGTGCAAAAAGCCCAAGTTGCGGCATGGAGCGCATTAAAATATACAATGAAGCAGGAACAGGTAATACCTCAGAAGGCGTTGGTTTTTTTGCTGAGCAAATAATGAAGCACAACCCATTATTGCCATGTGAAGAAAACGGACGTTTAAACGACATGCATTTACGTGAAAACTTTGTAATGAGAATTTACGTATTTAAAAACTGGCAAAAATTAGTACAAGAGCCGCTTACGGTTCATAAGCTTACTCAATTTCACTCTCAGTATAAGTACTTGTTGATGGCTCATAACTATCAAGCTTATCGTGATTTGGGTAACCTGCTGGGGACTTATGTAGGCGACGATATAAATGCAGTTGCTGATGAATATATTTTAGATTTGATGACGGGTCTTAAAAAGCCAGCTTCTCGCAGAAATAATTGCAACACGCTAATGCATTTACAAGGTTACTTTAAAACTGATTTATCGAAGGTTGAAAAACAAGAACTTCGTGATGCGATAGATGAATACCGCGAAGGTTTGGTGCCATTGTATGTACCACTTACCTTGTTAAAACATCATTTGAAGGTTCACCCAAATGAGTACCTTGAAAAACAAGTGTTTTTTAACCCTTACCCTCACGATTTAAAACTACGATTTGGTATTTAATGGATACATTATTTTGGTTTAGGCGCGATTTGCGCCTTTTTTCTAACGAAGCGTTAATTCAAGCGCTAAACAATGGCGCTAAACACGCCATTTTTTTTGTGTCTGAAAAACAGTGGCAACAACACCAAACTGCGCCTATTCAGATTGACTTACTCAAGCGCCGAGTTACTTATCTTCAATCTCAGCTTGCTGATTACGGCATTACTTTACATGTTATTGAAGCGCCTAGCTTTTCTGATTGTACGCGTGAGCTTATTGATTTTTGTAAAGCAAACGATGTAAAACACGTAATTGCTAATACAGAATATGAGCTTAATGAAGCAAATCGCGATAAAGCAATTTTGCATAAATGCGATGAGCTTTCTATTACTTTTACTTTGTACGAAGGTGATTTAATTGCACCTGTCGGAACGGTTAAAAATCAAAGTAATGAAATGTATAAAGTATTTACTCCATTTAAGCGAGCATGGTTAAAGCAGTATCAAGATACACACTTTAGTTTGCCACAATGGCCTTTAACTTCTGATTCAATAAAATTTGATGAAAGCGACTTACTAAAAAGTGATGGATGCTCAGATAAGTGGCCGGTTGACGACGAAACACTCTCAACCGTAGTTGATAATTTTATATGTGACAAACTTACAAGCTACGACGATCAGCGTGATATACCCAGCGTAAAAGGCACATCAGGTTTAAGCCCGTATTTAGCACTTGGTATTGTAAGCACAAAACAGCTTCTTATTAATATTCAGCAGCGTTATCCTGATATTTTAACTACGTCAAAAAGTAAAACGTTTACGTGGATTAACGAGCTTGTTTGGCGCGAATTTTACAGGCATTTAATTGCTGAATTTCCGAAGCTTTCGCGCGGTGATAACTTTAACGAAAAGTATAACGCCGTAGTGTGGCGTAAAAGCGAAAATGAATTTACAGCATGGTGTGAAGGGCGTACAGGTTACCCGTTAGTGGATGCTGCAATGCTACAACTAAAGCAAACCGGTTGGATGCACAATCGTTTACGTATGGTTGTTGCGAGCTTTTTAACTAAGCATTTATTAATAGACTGGCGCGAAGGTGAGCGCTTTTTTATGCAGCACCTAATTGATGGCGATTTAGCCTCAAATAATGGTGGCTGGCAGTGGGCTGCAAGTACCGGGTGTGATGCTCAGCCTTACTTTAGAGTTTTTAACCCTATCAGACAAAGCGAGCGCTTTGATCCAACTGGCAAGTTTATCCGTAAGTATTTGCCAGAGCTTGAAAACGTGCCAGATAAACACATTCATTTTCCACACACTTATTTAGCCGCAATAGGTAAAGATAAGGAATGTTACTGGCCAGCAATAGTTGATCATAAAGCGGCACGAGAACGTGCACTTGCTGCATTTAAGGTGTGATATGGATAACCAGTTACCAGTAGATAAATTTGTTGAAATATACCAACAGCTTGATAGCACCAATCTTGATTTATTGAGTGATATTTACTGTGACAACATACAGTTTATAGACCCAATGCACGAAATTAATGGCATTGTAGAATTGCGCAGGTACTTTGCTAACTTATACAGCAATGTTAAGCATTGTCAGTTTGATATTAGCGATTCGTTTAATAGCGGAAACAATGCTTTTATTTATTGGACTATGCACTATGCACATCCAAAGCTTTCATCAGGTAAAACTATATCGGTAGAAGGTCATAGCAAGCTTATTTTTGAAAATGGCAAAATTATCAAGCACAGAGACTACTTTAATGTGGGCGAGTTGCTGTACAAACATATTCCTTTACTTGGTAGTGTTATAAAGCTAATTGATAAAAGGGCAGGTTAATTATGATCACACTTATAACGGGTGCTACTTCTGGTATTGGTGAGCAGTTAGCAATTAAATATGCACAGATGGGAGACACTGTTATAGCTTGTGGCCGTAATAGTGAAAAGCTCGCTGAGCTTGCTAAATACGACAATATTCAAGCATGTAAATTTGATGCAACTAATCTACAAGACATTAAAGAGTCGACAGTTGGCTTTCCTCATTTTGACCGTGTTATTTTAAACGCGGGTAACTGTGAATACATAGATGACGCACGAAACTTTGATAGTGCATTGTTTGAACGTGTAATAAACGTAAATTTACTCTCTATGGGGTATTGCCTTGAGGCGCTACTTCCTAAAATAAATTCAGGTGGTCAGCTTGTTTTGGTCAGCTCAAGTGTTACCTATCTTGCGCTACCTCGTTCAGAAGCTTATGGTGCATCAAAAGCGGGTGTAAGTTACTTAGCAAAAAGCTTAGCTGTTGATTTAGATGATGTTGATGTGACTTTAGTTCACCCTGGCTTTGTGAAAACTCCGCTTACTAATAAAAATGATTTCCCGATGCCTATGGCTGTTACCGCTGAAAAAGCCGCAGATTATATGATTAAGGGAATACATGAGCGCCGAAAAGATGTTCACTTTCCGTACCGTTTTACACTTATATTAAAGGCATTACGTATTTTGCCACTCCCAATTTGGCTTAAAATCGCAAAAGGATTAGCCCGTTGAAAAAAATAGCAATAATAGGAACTGGTGTATCTGGTTTAACATGTGGGCATTTGCTTCATAAACATTACGATGTAACCGTATTTGAAAAAAATGATTATATAGGTGGCCACACTGCAACGGTTGATGTTGATGTGTGCGGCATAAAATACGCAATAGATACTGGCTTTATTGTATTTAATGACAGAACTTACCCATACTTTGAAAAGTTACTATCGCGTATTGGTGTAGATAAACAAACAACGCAAATGAGCTTTAGTGTTCATAACGAAGCCACTGGCTTTGAATACAATGGCCATACGTTTACAAGCCTGTTTGCACAGCGTCGTAATATTTTTAGACCTAAGTTTTGGCGATTATTGTACGACATTGTTAGGTTTAACAAACTGTGTAAAGCACTACATGAAAAAGATGATTACCAATCTAATCAATCATTAGGGCAACTGCTTAGTGACAATCACTTTAATGACTTTTTTAAATACCATTATATCCTTCCGATGGGCGCGGCTATTTGGTCTACCAGTATTAAAGAAATGGAAAATGTAGGCGTTGAATTTTTTGTTAAGTTCTTCTTTAATCATGGCCTTTTAGATGTAACAAACAGACCACAGTGGTATGTAGTACCAGGTGGCTCTCGTCAGTATATTAAGCCACTGATCAGAGGTTTTGCTGATAAAATTAAACTTAATACAGATATTAAATCTGTTACGCGTCAAAATGATGAAGTAACAATAGAGTTTGCCAGTGGTGAGCAAAGTAAGTTTGATAAAGTAATATTTGCTTGTCATTCAGATCAGGCGCTTGCACTACTTGGTGATGCGACTGAGCAAGAAAAGTCAGTATTGGGTGCAATAGCTTACACTGAGAATTCAGTTGTGCTGCACACCGATACAAACCTTTTACCAGATAGAAAAGCGGCATGGGCAAGTTGGAACTACCTACTTAATAACAACACTGATAAAGCAGCTGTTGTTACTTACCAAATGAATATTTTGCAAGGTATACAATCGGATACACAGTTTTGTGTAACGCTTAATCACCTTGAAGGAATAAGCCAAAGTAAAATTTTGCGCGAGTTTACTTATCATCACCCTGTATTTAACCAAGAGTCAATTGCTGCTCAAAAGCTTAAACACAGTATTGATGGACAAAACAATAGTTATTTTTGTGGTGCTTATTGGTACAATGGTTTTCATGAAGATGGCGTACACAGTGGTGTAGATGTAGCCAAGCAACTTGGGGTCGAATTTGACTAGTGCAGTGTATTTAGGCGATGTAAAACATCGCCGTTTTGCTGTTAAAGAACATCGTTTTAGTTACCCTTTGTATATGATGTGGGTAGATTTAAATAATCCTCAACAACTAAATGGTGTGCATAAGCACATAGGTACATCAGGCTTAAAAGCGTTAAAATTTAATGAAGCTGATTATCTTAAAGACACCTCAGAACTTGCTAAACGACCTCTTATTGAGCGTGCGCATGATCAACTTGCCAATTTAGGTATTACTGAAACCTTTTCTCATATTTACATGTTAGGGCAGTTTCGTTGTTTTGGTGTGTATTTTAGCCCTGTTAATTTTTACTTTTTTGGCCACAACGACACCCGTTTTAAGTACATGATTGCTGAAGTGAGTAATACACCATGGAACGAACGTCATTATTATTTAGTCCCTTTAGAAAAAAAAGTGAACTTTAAGAAGGTTTTTTCCGTATCACCTTTTATGAATCTGGATATGAACTATCATTGGCATGTTAAACAATCGCCTGATAAAACATTGATACACATTGAAAATAAGCGAAATGAAGAGTTATTATTTGATGCAACACTTCGCTTGAAACGTAAAGAACTCACTAACGAAGAGATTAATAAGTTGTTTAAACGTTTTCCGGCCATGACATGGTCTATTTTCAAAGGTATTTATTATCAAGCATTAAAGTTGTTTATAAAGCGAGTGCCTTTTTTAGGTCACTCAGGTAAGCCATAAAGCACATAGGTAGTCAGGACAATTAATAGGTATTTTAATGGATAAAGTGTCGAGCTTAAATTGCGAACAAAGCACTAGTTGGTTAACTAATATATATAAAAAATTAGTGACTAAAGCCTTTTCGTCAATTGAAACAGGTCAAGTTGTTTTAATTGAAGGAAATGAGCGTACAGTTTTTGGTGATGTATCGTCTGCGTTAAAAGCAACAGTAACAGTTAATGATAAAGCTATGTATAAAGCGTTTGCGTTATCTGGGAGCGTTGGCGCTGGTGAAGCGTATATTTTGGGACATTGGTCTTGTGACAACTTAACTTCATTCATTGAGATATTTGCTATAAACGAAAAGCAACTCGATGAGTTTGAAAAAAAATTCGCATTTTTTAGTAATATCGCACACCGATTTAATCACATAAAAAACAAAAATTCAGAATCGGGTTCTAAGAAAAATATTGTTGCTCATTACGACTTAGGTAATGATTTGTACGAATCATTTTTAAGTAAAGAAATGCTTTATTCAAGTGCTGTGTATCCTACAAAAGAAGCGACACTTGAAGAGGCTCAACAATACAAGCTTAAACGCATTTGTGAGCAAGTTGAGCTTCAAAAAAATGATTCAGTAATTGAAATTGGTACAGGGTGGGGGGCATTTGCTATATATGCAGCCACACATTACGATTGCCATGTAACAACAACAACCATATCTGATGAGCAACATGATTATGTAGCTAACAAGATTGTTGAGCTTGGTCTTGAAAGTAAAATAACATTACTTAAGCTCGACTACAGACTACTAAAAGGTAAATACGACAAGCTTGTTTCTATTGAAATGATAGAAGCGGTTGGTCATGATTATTTGCCGAGCTTTTTCACTCAGTGTGGTGAGCTCCTAAAAGACGATGGTGCCATGCTTATTCAAGCAATTACTATTGGCGATCAGCGTTATAAGCATTATTTAAAG
The DNA here is from genome assembly GCF_015864705.1 of Pseudoalteromonas sp. NGC95. Taxonomy (NCBI): domain Bacteria; kingdom Pseudomonadati; phylum Pseudomonadota; class Gammaproteobacteria; order Alteromonadales; family Pseudoalteromonadaceae; genus Pseudoalteromonas; species Pseudoalteromonas sp. NGC95. The sequence goes on along the minus strand of NZ_JADYWR010000007.1, from coordinate 7,057 downwards.
AACTCTGACTTTATCCAGCAGTATATTTTTCCGGGCGGATGTTTACCATCGCTTAACGAAATGAGTGAGCAGATTAAAAATAATACCGATATGGTTATTCATACTGTTAATGATATTGGTGCTCACTACGCAAGAACATTAGCAGACTGGCGAACTCGTTTTATAAAAAGTTGGCCTGATTTAGACCGCTCTAAATTTGATGAACGCTTTTATCGTTTATGGTTATTTTATTTTGCTTATTGTGAAGGTGCGTTTAGAGCCAGAGCAACAAGTACGGTACATTTAATGGCGCGTAAACCTCGTTTTACTAGTGATAACGATGATATTGCGCTCGGTTACTAATTTTGTTTTATTTCAAGCAGTGTGGTTTTTATCACTGCTGCTTGAAGCCAATTCGCTACTTTTTAGTGGCTTGATTATTGTTTTAATGTTTTGTTTGTCAAAGCAGAAAAAACAAGACTCCTTACTGTTAATTAAAGCCCTACCTTTAGCACTATTGTTAGAATTTATAGCGGTAAAGTTAGGCTTGTTAGAATTTAAAGTTTATCCCTTCCCTCTATGGCTCGTCTTTTTATGGGCTGCATTATTACTTTCTTTGAATACCTCTATGGTTTTTTTGAGTAAATTAAAGCTTTGGCAGGCCTTTTTGGTATGTATGGCATTTGCACCAGCAAGTTATTGGGCTGGTGCGCGCTTTGAAGTAATAAGTTTAGGTTTACCTTTATGGCAATTCTGGCTCGTTTACGGGGCGCTTTGGTCTACAGTGTTTACTGTTATTCTTTTTATAAACCAAAAAATCAAGTTATTCATCAATCGCTGATCTTCCACAATTTCTATTTCGTAACATTACCCATTGACTCAAAGGGAGCTTATTTTGAAATTTTTACTAAAGGCAGTTACTTTTTATTTGCTTACAACTTCAATTGTTTTAGCTAACACACAATTTAATAAAGTAGGCGAAGCACGAATGGAGTATTTATTTTGGGATGTATATGACGCCGTGCTATTTACCCCTTCAGGTAATTACAGCGCAGGAACACATCCTGTTAAGTTTAAGCTTACCTATTTACGTGACTTTGACGCTAAAGAAATAGTAAAAGCAACAAATGAGCAGTGGCAACATCTTGGAAAAGCAGGGCTGGCAGATAAATACGACCGTAAATTGTTGTCTATTTGGCCTGATATAAAAAAGGGTGACTCACTAACATTGGTGACAAATGAGCAAGGTATGAGCACTTTTTATCATAATGATGAAAAAATGGGTGAAATTGATGAACCTCAATTTTCGAGTGACTTTTTAGCTATTTGGCTTGATGAAAAAACCTCTGAGCCAAAACTACGAAAGCAATTATTAGGGAATTAATATGAACATATTAAACACGTTAAAAGCAGCTGTTATGAGCCTATCGGCTCTATTTTTAATTAGCTGTTCGGCACCAAATGTTGAACATTATAAAAATACATCGCCAAATTTCGACTTTAAAACGTTTTTTAGCGGAAATTTGAAAGCCTATGGTGTTGTACAAGACTTTAAAGGCGAATTGACCCGAAAGCTTGTCGTAGATATGAATGCGACTTGGGACGGTAACCAGGGCGTTATTGAAGAAGACTTTATTTATGATGATGGCGAAACCCAAAAGCGAATCTGGAAAATAACGTTAAATGAAGACAATAGTTTAACGGGGACAGCAGCTGATGTTATAGGTACAGCAAAAGGCAAAAGTGACGGCAGCGTATTTCATTGGAATTATGATGTAGAGCTTCCATACGATGGCAGTACTTTAGAAGTGAATTTTGACGATTGGATGTACTTGGTTACACAATCGCGCTTGATAAACCGCACATCTATTGTTAAGTTTGGAATCGAGGTCGGGGAAGTGACCTTAGTTATCGAAAAAATATAGCTTATTTGCCCAGTTGCTTAACTTGCGCCAAAATTGTACTCAAATTAAGTCTTTGTTAACCCAACACGCTGTATTCTACCGAGAATTATTTAAATTTTACTCATTTTTTAAGAATTTAAGCAAAAAATGCAATTTGCTGTTGCTAACTCTTTAAAAATGCATAAAGATAGGTTTTGCGAAGGCAAAATAATAACGAATAGGAATCTAACAATGAATAAAGCTCAATTAGTTGAAAAAATTGCTACTGATGCAGAAATCTCTAAAGCCGCTGCTACTCGTGCTCTTGACGCGTTTACAGGTGCTGTAACTTCTTCTTTAAAAGAAGGTGATTCAGTAGCATTAGTTGGTTTTGGTACTTTCTCAGTAAAAGAACGTGCAGCTCGCACTGGCCGTAACCCACAAACGGGTGCTGAGATCCAAATCGCAGCGGCAACTATCCCAAGCTTTAAAGCAGGTAAAGGTCTTAAAGACCAAGTAAACCCTTAATAGGTTTAACGAATTAAAATAAAAAAAGAGCTATTTAGCTCTTTTTTTTTATGTTTAATAAAGACATCAACTGATGCCTTTATATTATAAATTTATGCTTTTAAGGCTTTATCGCCTCGGCCAATGCCAACAGCACCAGAACGTACAACTTCAATAATATCGGTTTCATGACGAAGTGTGTCTAAAAACGATTCTATTTTGTCTGTACTACTCACTAGTTGCAGGCTATAGCTTTGTCGGCCCATATCTAAAATAACACCCTGGAACACATCAACTACGCGGGTAACCGCTGCACGAGTCGTCTCGTCTTGAGCAAATACCTTAACAAGCAATAACTCTCGCTCAATGTGACTCATTTCTGTTAAATCGATAATTTTAAGCACGTCGACTAATTTGTTAACTTGTTTTGTGATCTGCTCAACCACTCTGTCATCACCCATGGTGGTAATGGTAATACGTGATAACGACTGATCATCAGTTGTACCAACAGTTAGGCTGTCAATGTTGTATGCACGTTGTGAAAAAAGCCCAACAATCCGCGACAGTGCACCTGGTTCGTTTTCTAATAAAATAGATAAAATACGACGCATTATGCTTTTACTCCTTTACGTAACCACATCTCATCAATGCCACCTAACTTGATTTGCATTGGGTATACATGTTCTTTCTCGTCTACAAGAATATCTAAAAAGACTAAACGATCGTTTATGCTCATAGCTTTATCGATTGCAGGTTGTAACTCATCAAGTGTGTTTACTTTAATACCCACATGCCCGTAGCTTTCAACCAACTTAACAAAATCAGGCAGTGAGTCCATGTAAGATGATGAATGACGACCGCCGTAAACCATATCTTGCCATTGGCGTACCATACCTAAAGAGCGGTTATTGAGTGATACAACTTTTACAGCTAGGTTGTACTGCAAGCAGGTAGATAGCTCTTGAATATTCATTTGAATAGAGCCATCACCCGTAATACATACAGATTCTTTACCAGGAAAGGCTAATTTTACGCCCATAGCAGCAGGTAAGCCAAAGCCCATAGTGCCTAGGCCGCCTGAATTTATCCACTGACGAGGATGCTTAAATGGGTAATATTGCGCTGCAAACATTTGGTGCTGACCAACGTCAGAACTTACGTAAGCATCGCCATTAGTGGCTTTATAAACAGCTTCAATTACGGCTTGTGGCTTAATTTTGTCGCCATCTGTGTTGTAGCTTAAACATTTTTGTTCACGCCAGCTGATAATTTGGCGCCACCAATCTTCTTGCGCGCTGCGATCTATTTTAATTGGGCTTTTATCAATGCCCGTTTGTAGTTGTTCTAGCACTGTTGCTAAGCAACCTACAACCGGTATATGCGCTTTGATTGTTTTTGAAATTGAAGTTGGATCTACATCTACATGTACAATTGTGGCATTTGGACAAAACTTTTTAACGTTATTAGTTACCCTGTCATCAAATCGTGCACCAAGCGCTAAAATCACATCGGCGTTTGCCATTGCTTTGTTGGCCTCAAGCGTACCGTGCATGCCTAGCATACCTACAAAGTTTGGATGTACACCTGATATGCCGCCAAGCCCCATTAGTGTATTGGTAATGGGCGCATTTAACGACTCAACTAAATGCGTTAATTGCTCTGACGTATTTGAAATAACAATACCACCGCCAGAGTAGATAACCAGTTTTTTGGCCTCTAGAATAGTTGTTACCGCTTTACGAATTTGTTTTGAATGCCCTTTAGTATTAGGGCTGTATGTTCTTAGCTCTGTTGTTTTAGGAAATTCGTATTCAAACTTTATAGCAGGGTTAAGCATATCTTTAGGAAGCTCAACTACAACGGGCCCAGGACGACCTGTACTGGCTATATAAAAGGCTTTAGCTAAGATTGTTGGGATTTCTTTAGCACTTCTACAGTTAAAGCTGTGTTTAACTATAGGGCGAGAACAGCCCACAATATCAGTTTCTTGGAATGCATCATCGCCAATCAAACTTGTAGGCACTTGGCCTGATAATACAACCATAGGAATTGAATCCATGTAGGCCGTTGCAATACCCGTTATACAGTTTGTAGCGCCAGGGCCTGAGGTTGCAAGTACAACACCGACGTCTCCAGTAGCACGAGCATAACCATCAGCCATATGTGTGGCAGCTTGTTCATGACGTACTAATATATGCTCAATATCATCTTGCTGAAAAAGTGCATCATATAAGTCTAAGACCGAACCACCGGGGTAGCCAAATATGTATTTTACCTTTAACTCTTTTAATGCCTGAACTACTAGTTCAGAGCCATTATATTCTTGTTTGCTCATCCTCATTCCTCTGTGCGCTTTTTTTATGCATAAAAAAACCCCCGCGTAGTGCGAGGGTTTTTAAAAAGCAGTATCACCTTTTAATACATCCCCGCTGGGCTTATAACTAAGACCAGTACGAGTACGACTAAAAGGTTAATTTGTGTGTTCATAGTTTTTACTCTACTTAGCAAAACACTGCTTTTAAATTAAAAATTCTGTATAGGTTTATTTTTAAGGGTTTTGAACCCTTATGTCAACCTTGAAAGTGTTTTTTTGCATTTTAAATTCGTTTTGTAGCTTTTTTTAATTTAAATCTGCAGAAATACTGTATTTAACTGAGTTAACTAGCAGAAATTATGCGTTTTAGGTTGTGTGTTTGATTTTAGTTATAAAAAAGTGTGAAAGACCATTAACTTTTATTGCACATGTTAACTATATGTTTTTATCGCATGTTTAAATTTTTATTATTAGGTATGATTACTACATAATTATGTTTGAGGAAAACACAGTGAAAAAAGTGACGTTAATTGCACTTTTAACTACGCTATTAAGCCCTATAGTAGCGGCTAATAATTTAAGCCCGCATGATGTTGGTATAACTAACGAAGAACGTATTTTATATTGGCTTAAAAAAAGAGACCAAATATCCTCTAGTGAGTTAGATAGTTCATTTAAGTCATATATGAGTAACAAAAACGCTGCCAATCACTCAATTAAAAATGGCTTTAGGCGATTTAAATCTTCCTCTACGGATTTTTCAAACACAAATAAACAACAAGCCGCTTTTTCAACGTCGCTAGTGCCTGATCAAAGCGTTAATGATGTAAAAGTGTTAGCTATCTTAATTGATTTTCCTGACCTCAAACATGACGATAATCGACTTGTAGAGCAAGACACAGATATGTTTTACGCTGATTATTCAACTGAACACTATCAGCAAATGCTTTTTAATACTCAAGGTTATGCGGGCCCTGATGGACAAAGCTTATCAACGGCTGCAGATTATTATAAAGCAGCGTCTGGTAATAGCTTAAATTTTAACGGGCAAGTATATGGCTGGGTAACCGCTGATAGTAATGCAAAAATATATGGTGAACGCCAAGGCAGTACGCGTGATAAAAATGCGCCCGCTTTAGTCAAGGAGGCTGTGGAGAAGGCAGTTGCAAAGTTTAATATTAATTTAGCGGACTACGATTTAACTGATTTAGATGATGTTGATGGCGATGGAATTATTAATGAACCCAATGGCATTATTGACCATGTAATGATTTTTCATTCAAGTATTGGCGAGGAAGCGGGTGGTGGTTACCTAAGCACCGATGCTATTTGGTCGCACCGCTATCATGTATTTGATGAAAATAGCGGGCCGAGCGAGATTGCAGGCAGCAGTATTAAACTCTTTGGTTACACAATTAATCCAATTGATGCTGGGATTGGCGTGGTGGTGCATGAGTTTGGGCATGACTTGGGATTATTAGATGAATACGACTTACAATCTAACACGGTAGGTGAGCCTGTCGCGTCTTGGTCAGTTATGTCAACAGGAAGTTGGGCAGGTTCTCCACGAGGCTCAGAGCCTGTTATGTTTAGCCCTTATGCGCTTGAATATTTACAAAATCGATACCAGGGTAATTGGGTTAATCAGCTCACGCTTGATATGGATGAGATAGATGCTAACGCACAGCAAACATTAATTAATACTGCGAGTACTTCACAACTACAAAGCCAAATAAAAATAACACTGCCATCTCGACTCGAAAAATTTAAAACGCCAGTAGAAGGCGATTTTCAATACTATTCAAATACGGGCGACAATGTTAGTAACAGCTTAGTTAATACCGTAACGCTACCAAACACAACTGAGGCACTTACTTTAAGCTTTATTGCTTATTACAGTATTGAGCGCGACTATGATTTAGTACAGGTAAAAGTAAATGGGGAGCCTATTGCTAGTGATTATACGCAAGCAATAAACCCATACTATGGTGACATTGGTCCGTATATATCAGGTGATTCATTTTTTAATAGTGATGCTAAGCAGCCTAACGGCTATTTAACTCATGAGTTTGATTTATCAGCTTATGCTGGGCAAATGATTGATCTAAAAATTGAATACATAACAGATGCGAACACACATTATTATGGTTTTGTTGTGGATGATATGCGTATTGAGCAAAGTGATACTTTAATTTGGCAAAATAATGCACAAGATCAAATTAACACCGAGTTTAATGGCTTTGAAAAAATAGGGAGCCTGTAACGGATTCTGTGTAACTGCCCGTTGTTAGATTTTAAATATGCTTACTGAGGCGTTCCTCAAATTCAATGATAAAACGACTCATTGCATTACGCCAGTCTCGAATTGGCATCG
>NZ_JADYWR010000069.1:0-561 GCF_015864705.1 Pseudoalteromonas sp. NGC95 | reverse complement strand
GGAGTGATTCATGACTGGGGTGAAGTCGTAACAAGGTAGCCCTAGGGGAACCTGGGGCTGGATCACCTCCTTATACGATTTAGAACTTATTTGTTCGTAGTGTCCACACAGATGATTGTTATTGTAAAGAGAACAACACTTATTGTTTTGGGTCTGTAGCTCAGCTGGTTAGAGCGCACCCCTGATAAGGGTGAGGTCGGTAGTTCAAATCTACTCAGACCCACCACTTCTTATCTAATTAAGAAGATGGTTAAAACAATAAGTACCAGCATATGTGGGGCTATAGCTCAGCTGGGAGAGCGCCTGCCTTGCACGCAGGAGGTCAGCAGTTCGATCCTGCTTAGCTCCACCACTTACTTCTTAAAAATAAATATTCTTTATCGGGCCATTAACCGCCTGAGAATAGAGTGTGTTTAATTTTGAGAAGTTTTTACATCTCTTGCTCTTTAAAAATTTGGAAAAGCTGATAATAAAATTCTGATAGATACATTGTATTTATCAAGAGTTTTCAAAAGTAAAAAAAGAATGGTAGCAGTACCATTCAGTGCCATTTAGTTAACT
>NZ_JADYWR010000068.1:0-625 GCF_015864705.1 Pseudoalteromonas sp. NGC95 | reverse complement strand
TCACTCAAATCAGCGTAGAGTTCATAATTCGATGAGCGCACAACGACATTATGCTGCTCTAAATAGGGTTTTATTTTAAAGTAAGGCTCGAACTTAGGGATGTTAAGCTTTCTCGCAATAGGACATATAGCGCAGATACAGCCATCATTATTTGTTAATACAACAACGGGCTTGTGCCGTAAAGAAGGGTCAAACACCTTTTCTGCACTTGCGTAAAAGGCCACCGCATCTACGAGGGCAAACATCGATTTAACTCAACTTTATTTTTGTGTAGACGGATACTCGTAGTAACGACACCTTCGAGTTTAAAGTCATCATCTTTAGAAATATAAACAGATTTATAATCGTTAGATGCAGAGATTAGTAAACGCTTTGATTTATCTATGATTTTACAAACAAATGTACCGTTATAGTTTGCAACAATGATATCGCCTGTACTTACATCTTCAGCTCTATCAATAACTAACAAATCACCATCGAATATCCCTACGTCTTGCATAGAATGGCCTGAAGCTAGACCAATAAAAGTGGCGTTAGGATGTTTTATTATCAGCTCATCGATTGAAATATCTAGCTCAATATATTCTGCGGCAGGAGATTCAAAGCCGGTAATACCTGCTTCTAT
>NZ_JADYWR010000067.1:0-662 GCF_015864705.1 Pseudoalteromonas sp. NGC95 | reverse complement strand
GTAGTATTCGTCCGAGGCGCTACCTAAATAGCTTTCGGGGAGAACCAGCTATCTCCGAGTTTGATTGGCCTTTCACCCCCAGCCACAGGTCATCCCCTAACTTTGCAACGTTAGTGGGTTCGGTCCTCCAGTTGATGTTACTCAACCTTCAACCTGCCCATGGCTAGATCACCCGGTTTCGGGTCTACACCTTGCAACTAGACGCCCAGTTAAGACTCGGTTTCCCTACGGCTCCCCTATACGGTTAACCTCGCTACAAAATGTAAGTCGCTGACCCATTATACAAAAGGTACGCAGTCACCCCGAAGGGCTCCCACTGCTTGTACGTACACGGTTTCAGGTTCTATTTCACTCCCCTCACAGGGGTTCTTTTCGCCTTTCCCTCACGGTACTGGTTCACTATCGGTCAGTCAGGAGTATTTAGCCTTGGAGGATGGTCCCCCCATATTCAGACAGGATGTCACGTGTCCCGCCCTACTCGATTTCACATCAAGGTTGTTTTCGTGTACGGGGCTATCACCCTGTATCGCCGGCCTTTCCAGGACCGTTCCACTAACTTCCAAGATGCTTAAGGGCTAATCCCCGTTCGCTCGCCGCTACTGAGGGAATCTCGGTTGATTTCTTTTCCTCGGGGTACTTAGATGTTTCAGTTCTCCCGGTTC
>NZ_JADYWR010000066.1:0-672 GCF_015864705.1 Pseudoalteromonas sp. NGC95 | reverse complement strand
TCGTCATTTGGAAAGAGCTTACGTTTTTTAATCGCTCGACGAATAACGCTGTTAAGTGATTCAATAGCATTCGTTGTATAAATGGCTTTGCGTATTGCCTCAGGGTAATTAAATAGCGTATTTAGATTATCCCAATTCGCACGCCATGACTTGGCTATTTGAGGGTACTGACTGTCCCATTTCTCTGCAAATCGCTCCAACTCTAGCAACGCCTCTTCTTCTGTCGCCGAACGGTAAATCAACTTTAAATCTGCCGTAACGGCTTTATAATCTTTCCATGAAACATATTTCAATGAGTTGCGAACCATATGCACTATGCACAACTGAACATGTGTTTGCGGGTAAGCTGTATTTATCGCATCAGGAAAACCTTTCAGGCCGTCTACGCACGCGATTAAGATATCTTCAACGCCCCGTTGACTTAATTCAGTGAGCACGCCTAGCCAGAACTTAGCGCCTTCATTTTCAGAAATCCACATGCCAAGCAGTTCTTTATGGCCTTCAATATTAATGCCTAAGGCAAGGTAGATAGACTTTTTGATAACGCGCTTATCTTGGCGTATTTTTACAACCAAGCAGTCCAAATAAACAATAGGATAAATGGCATCCAGTGGCCGGGATTGCCATTCTGTAACCTGCTCCATCACAGCACTGGTTACACGTGACACCAAT
>NZ_JADYWR010000065.1:0-722 GCF_015864705.1 Pseudoalteromonas sp. NGC95 | reverse complement strand
TGATTATATCAACGGATATTACAACAACGTTAGGCCGCATCATTATAATGCCGGTTTAGCGCCAAATGAATCTGAGGTTAGATATCAAGATTCTAAAACTGTGGCCAAATTTTATTGACCACTACAAAATCAAAGCTGAGCAGGAAAGGCATAACCTAAAAACAACAGGAACTAAGGCTGTTAAAGCTGAGCGATTGGTTAAACACGATCCAAATGCTAGAGTTTTTGAACATTTACTACGACTTAATCGCGAAAAAAAGGGCGCACAAAGCCTAATGCCAGTCAGTTAAGCTGACTGGCATTTTTCTTTTTATGGGGATACTTAGACGGTTTTGGCTTAACCCATCGGGGATATCTTCTATCCTCTCGTCTAGCTGGAAGCTTAAATAAGACCAGTGTATTGAGTAAGTGCTGCCAGTGTATTGGAATGTTCCCTGGACTCATTATAGATACTGACGAGAAATACTGAATGACAGCCATCGAACTGCTAGAGAAACTAAGCTGATTAGGCCATATCCCTGTGACCGTCACCGCCATCGTCATTATTCTTCGTATTAAATTATAGGCGAGTAACACGCCCCATAGCTCCTGACGCACCATGTCTGGACGCTTGCTTCTTAAATGGTATGCGCTATCAAGCATGGTTTGTTTGATTTCTCTAAACCCAAGCTCTATCTCCCAACGATGACAATATAATTCAACAATTTCATTACCTGGATAAC
>NZ_JADYWR010000064.1:0-773 GCF_015864705.1 Pseudoalteromonas sp. NGC95 | reverse complement strand
GGCCACGTTGACCACGGTAAAACTACACTAACTGCAGCAATCACTAACGTACTTGCAAAAGTATACGGCGGTGTTGCTAAAGATTTCGCATCAATCGACAACGCTCCTGAAGAGCGCGAACGTGGTATCACTATTTCAACGTCTCACGTTGAATACGATACTCCTTCACGTCACTACGCACACGTAGATTGTCCTGGTCACGCCGATTATGTTAAAAACATGATCACTGGTGCTGCTCAAATGGACGGCGCGATCTTAGTAGTTGCTGCGACTGATGGCCCTATGCCACAAACGCGTGAGCACATCCTTCTTTCTCGTCAAGTTGGCGTTCCTTACATCATCGTGTTCATGAACAAATGTGACATGGTAGATGACGAAGAGCTACTTGAACTAGTAGAAATGGAAGTTCGTGAACTTCTTTCAGAATACGATTTCCCAGGTGATGACTTACCTCTAATTGCTGGTTCTGCGCTTAAAGCGTTAGAAGGCGAGAAAGAGTGGGAAGATAAGATTGTTGAGCTTGCAAACGCACTTGATACTTACATCCCAGAGCCAGAGCGTGACATCGATAAGCCTTTCATCATGCCTATCGAAGACGTTTTCTCAATCCAGGGTCGTGGTACTGTTGTAACTGGTCGTGTTGAAGCTGGTATCATCCGCATCAATGACGAAGTAGAAATTGTTGGTATCAATGATACAACTCGTTCTACTTGTACTGGTGTTGAAATGTTCCGTAAGCTTCTAGACGAAGGTCGTGCTGGCGAAAACATCGG
>NZ_JADYWR010000063.1:0-788 GCF_015864705.1 Pseudoalteromonas sp. NGC95 | reverse complement strand
CGACGCTAGTTGTTGTGGAGTCAACCTTGAAATACCACCCTTGTAGTTTTGATGTTCTAACGTTGGCCCCTGAATCGGGGTTACGGACAGTGCCTGGTGGGTAGTTTGACTGGGGCGGTCTCCTCCTAAAGAGTAACGGAGGAGCACGAAGGTTGGCTAAGTACGGTCGGACATCGTACGGTTAGTGTAATGGTAGAAGCCAGCTTAACTGCGAGACAGACACGTCGAGCAGGTACGAAAGTAGGTCATAGTGATCCGGTGGTTCTGAATGGAAGGGCCATCGCTCAACGGATAAAAGGTACTCCGGGGATAACAGGCTGATACCGCCCAAGAGTTCATATCGACGGCGGTGTTTGGCACCTCGATGTCGGCTCATCACATCCTGGGGCTGAAGTCGGTCCCAAGGGTATGGCTGTTCGCCATTTAAAGTGGTACGCGAGCTGGGTTTAGAACGTCGTGAGACAGTTCGGTCCCTATCTGCCGTGGGCGTTTGAGAATTGAGAGGGGTTGCTCCTAGTACGAGAGGACCGGAGTGAACGAACCGCTGGTGTTCGGGTTGTCATGCCAATGGCATTGCCCGGTAGCTACGTTCGGAACTGATAAGCGCTGAAAGCATCTAAGCGCGAAGCAGGCCTCGAGATGAGTTCTCACTAGACTTTTAAAGTCTCTGAAGGGCCGTTGAAGACTACAACGTTGATAGGCAAGATGTGGAAGTGGTGTGAGCCATTAAGCTAACTTGTACTAATTACCCGTGAGGCTTAACCATACAACGCCAAACGCGTTTTATG
>NZ_JADYWR010000062.1:0-829 GCF_015864705.1 Pseudoalteromonas sp. NGC95 | reverse complement strand
GCTGTCTCTTATACACAAATCCCTGCTAAGAAATTAGCGGGGATTTTTTTGAACTAAATCTCAATGTCATGATCAGATCTTCAAATCTTGTTTGAGGGCACATTATGATTAACGAACATACTCATTGGGCAAAACAACAATTCGGTAAATCGGACTTAGGTGATCCAAGAAGAACAGCGCGTCTGGTAAAGTTAGCATCAACGCTTGCAAATGAACCAGGAAAACCACTTGTGAACATCACTCAATCCCCCGCCGATATGGAAGGTGCCTACCGCTTTATTCGCAACGAGAATATTGACGCAACGGCTATAGCAGAGTCAGGCTTTAAAGCCACGGTTGAACAAGCAAAAAGTCATAACTTATTACTCGCATTAGAAGACACGACCACACTAATTTATAAACATTCCTCCATTCGAGATGATTTGGGTCATGTCGGACGAGGAGCAAAACAACGAGGCTTGTTAGCTCATAGCGTATTACTGTTTGCGCCAGACACAAAGCAAGTTGTGGGATTAATTGAACAGTCTCGCTGGAGTCGTGATATCAACACGATTGGAAAAAGAGAAAAACACGCGACGACTTCTTACGAAGAAAAAGAAAGTTACAAGTGGGAGTCAGCGTCACGAGCGATGGCAGAGCGGCTGCAAGGACAAATGGCGAACGTGATATCGGTGTGTGACCGCGAAGCGGACATCTACGAATACTTGCAGTATAAACTGAGCGAGCAGCAACGATTCGTCGTACGCTCGATGCAAAGTCGTCATATTGAAGAAGGTGAGGATAAGCTCTATGCGTTTGCAAGCGAGCTGATGAGTGCAGGCACCAAACA
>NZ_JADYWR010000061.1:0-985 GCF_015864705.1 Pseudoalteromonas sp. NGC95 | reverse complement strand
TTAACACCACTCGTTTAAGAACGAGTGGTGTTTTTTCGTTTATACCTAACTGGATATTTTTGTGTCTTTGCGAGCACCGTTCGCGGATAAGCTTTTCGCTTTCTTTTCTCCGGTAATATTAGCCGTTTACCGTTTTCACGTAGTTCTTTTAGCTTTTTAGGGATTGTCCCGGGGCTTCGACCTGAGCACCATAAAAACTCGTCTTGTATCAGGTATAATGCGTTTATGAAACTGATGCGTAATGGCTCCACTTTATGGGCTTTAGCCATCTCTGCCATCTCAAGTCTCACGATATTGTATGACGTCAGAATACCCCAGAGCTCTTGATAAATACCTTCCTGTTTCAAGCTCCGTAGCGCTGGCTTATTAGATAATTGATATTGCTTGAGCTCACCATATCCTCGCTCTATTTCCCATCGTTGCCAATAAACATCGAGTAGCGCTTTCAGCGGGTACTTTTCTGGACAGGCGCATGAGGTGATGAACCCTTTTATTTCACCTTTAGGTGTCGGAATTTGAATAAGCCTTGCTTGCCATGTATCACCTAGGTAAGGGGCTGATTTTTTAGCTTGTGGCGAAATAGGCATTGTTATTAAGTGGTCGTAATCGCTAAATGATTCCGTTATTTCATAGCGCATTTTACTTTTGATGGGCGTAAGCCAATGATGATTTTCGCTAACACCTTGCCAGCTCGTGAATAGTTCAGCCGAAAAGAAACCTCTATCAAATAGAGTTAGTGAATGTTCAGGTGCTGAGCCAACAAGCTGTTGAGCATAATGAATTTCACTTTGGGTAATGGGGCCAAATGCTGCATCGGATATTAAATGCGTTCTTGTCGACATCAAGGTTACAGCAAGTACTGAGGGGAAGTTCGTTGTCGATTGAGCATAGCCAAAATGACGGTTACTCGGCGTATCTTGGGTTTTAAATTGTGTACCGTCAACGCTTAGCAGCTTTAAACCACACACGTCATCAAAAGTTTGCG
>NZ_JADYWR010000060.1:0-1033 GCF_015864705.1 Pseudoalteromonas sp. NGC95 | reverse complement strand
GCGACTTCTTAATGTTAATCGATTACCCAGCATATATTGCTTTTGTTCGCGATAACCAAGCTCTATCTCCCAGCGGTGACTATATAAATCGCCTATATCGGCTGACGGATATTGCATCGGAACTGTCATCGATGTCATCACACTGTATGATTTACCCTTTATTTTTCGGGTCACTAACCTCGCTATTAAGGTGTCAGGCAGCGTTGGCCACATTTTTCTTGCTCTTGGGTTGCTGCTAAGTTGGACTAATTTATCATTACGCCCTAATGTTTGAATAACTTCATATTGCACATTTTTTTTCAGGGGGATTAGCCAGTGGCGTTCACTGCCAGTCGTTTGCCATTTATGTAAAAGCCCTAAAGAATAGAAACCTTTTTCGAATAAAGTGAGACTGTTATCGGGTGTGGTTTCTATAAGCTTTTCAGCCAGCACCATTTCATTGACCTTGTAATCATCAAAAGCACTCCCCGTGATTAGGTGGCTGCTTAGCTCCATTTGACACACCATTCTGACCTGTGGGTATTGTGTATTGGTCGGTTTTGTAAAGGCTTCATTGTTTTGGGGTGAATCATCCGTACGCCAAACAACACCATCGACACCAAGCAAGGTAAGCCCATTTNACCATTCTGACCTGTGGGTATTGTGTATTGGTCGGTTTTGTAAAGGCTTCATTGTTTTGGGGTGAGTCATCCGTACGCCAAACAACACCATCGACACCAAGCAAGGTAAGCCCATTCCAATGGGGATGATTAGCCCCATTATTCCAATGCCTTTGGGTGCATTCAAATAAGGCTTTCATGGCGGCTTCACCTAGGTTTTTACGACGCTGAGTTAAAGCACTTGGCGCAACAAATGGCTTACCCTCGCGGTCAACAATGTCGAGCATATTAACGACATCGGCCATCGATTTGTCATTATAAATAACCATCCCGATCAACAACCAAGCCATCGATTCTAGGGTTAGTTTTCTTTTTCGTAGTGTAACGGTTTCGGTCAGTGCATAGGCTTCTTCGATAAGAGATAAAGGGAGTAA